>JAYTVL010000265.1:0-20785 GCA_043744075.1 Pirellula sp.
CGTTGCCTCAAAAACCAAAGGTTTTTGAACTGCGGAC
The DNA here is from genome assembly GCA_043744075.1 of Pirellula sp. Taxonomy (GTDB): domain Bacteria; phylum Planctomycetota; class Planctomycetia; order Pirellulales; family Pirellulaceae; genus JBKCUI01. The sequence goes on from JAYTVL010000265.1 coordinate 38, forward strand.
GTCACACGGAGTGTGACGGGTACTATAAAATCACATTAGTTTCGATACTAACCACCGTAACCGCTGTATCGTTTCAGCCCCCGTCGATAGATGACTTGCGACGAGACAAAGAAGAAAACCGTCCAAGCGACTAACATTCCAAGATCGATCGCCAATTGAGTCCCTTGGACTTTGCCCAAAAAAACCGCCGCAGGGAAATACGCTAAATATTTGATGGGCAAGAAGCTAACTAATGATAAGAAGGGTTCCGGCATTATATCCAAAGGGAACATGTGTCCCGAAAGGAAGAACTGAAAAAGCATATACACAAAAAGTAGCGAAGACACCTCGAGCATCCAAAAGCCTACCAAGCCAATACAGGCTTCCAAATAGAAACCCAATGCAAAACTTAGGAACAACGATGCCACAAACGCCGCTAACGTCCAGGGATCTGGCCAACCGAGTGTAAAGTAGCTTCGACAAAGATAAAACACCAAGGCAAACGGTATCGTTGCGACCGTGTAGTAGGCAATCTTGTGCGCTACACGCGACCAAAAAAGAAACGTAATTAATTCCACAGGTTGCACGAGAAATTTCTTGATCTCGCCATCCCGAATTTTTGTCCCGATGCTGGATGACAAACCAGGCATCGACGAAAACGCCCTCCCAACCATGGTTAGCAAGTAATATGCGACCATGTCTTGAAAGGAGTAACCTGATAATCGAGCCGCATTCGGATCGTCTGGATTGATCGATTGGAAGATTGCCCACCACAAAAAGATCTGCGTAATGATCGGCAGAAAACGCATCAATGTACCCAGCACAAAATCGCCGCGGTACGCAAGCCTCTCCGCTAACGCAATTCGCAGAATCATCCATCGGGTCTTAACGGCATCCCAAGCTGTATTCTTCACTGAATGCGTGTCGCTCATGGCTTGTTAGTCGCCGTTGAGTTAACGCTAGGCGATGCCTTAAGTGCATTGCCGTTGGAGTTGTCTTGCGAGACGTGCGTAAAGAGTTTTGCAATGGTTTCCTCCAGCGGTGGGTCCTCTACCGCGATATCGTCGATTTGATAGTTGCTTAAGATTTCCCCAAGCGACTTAGAAACTTCGCTGCGTGGGCACCGAAATGAAACACGCGGCATTGCGACTTTTTCCAATTGTCCATACTGATCAAGTCCGAAATTGGATTGACCGACCGCCAATTGCAACGTAATGATTTTGTCGCCAGAGAAACTGTCGACAATCCCACTGAGCGATCCATCATATTGAATCTGCCCTTGAGCTATGACAACTACACGTTTGCATAGTGCCGCGATATCCTTCATATAGTGGCTCGTCAACAAGATCGTGATACCACGTTCCGCTTGATAGAATTTCAAAAACTGTTGGATGTTGTGTTGAGCGATCACATCCAGTCCGATGGTGGGTTCATCCAGGAACAAAACTTCGGGCCGATGAAGCAATGCCGCGATCAGCTCCATCTTCATGCGTTCGCCAAGCGACAGTTCGCGGACAGGCCGACCTAACAGGTCCTTCACGGTGAGCAAGCTCGTCAGCTCGTCCATGGTTTTCTTAAACGCAACGGAGTCAATTTTGTAAATCTGTTGGTGAAGTCGAAACGACTCTTGTGCCGGCAAATCCCACCAAAGCTGATTCTTTTGACCCATTACCAGCGCAAATCTTCGCCTATACTCAAGGCTACGTTCCCAAGGGACAAATCCCATAACGGTTGCCGATCCGTTTGTAGGGTAAATCACCCCCGAAAGCAATTTCAACGTCGTGGTTTTGCCAGCCCCGTTCGGACCCAAAAACGCAACGAACTCGCCGGGCTCGACTCGCAATGAAATTTCCTTGACAGCTTTAACATCTTTGTATTCACGATGCCAGAGCCCCCGCAACGCTTCTCGAAGCCCTTCTTTCTTCTGGTAGACGCGGTAGGACTTTGAGAGCTGATCGATTTGAATAATAGACATGCGACAAGTATAGCCGAAACCCGAAGAAAGTACCCGTCACACTCCGTGTGACGTTTCCTCAAAAACTAAAGGTTTTTGAACTGCGGACATCACGCGGAGCGTGATGGGTACTATAAAATCACAGCCTCTGAGCGTGCCACCCGGTGGACTGGTACCTTTCAGTCTGCCGCTCGCCTAACTACTGCACCTTGCAGTTCCCAGGTACGCGAATAGCTATTTCAATTGATAGCGCTCCAGGTAGCCGAATTCTGGGAAACGGTTTTCTTTTGGCCCCGGCTGTCCTTGCATTCCACCGAGATACAGGATTTCACCGTCCGGACTGAATCTGGCCGTCGTTATCCGCATTCCAGTCTTGGCTTCGCCGATCAACTGACCTGTTTCAGCGTCGAAGATACCGAGATTCCATTTCCCGCCTCGCAATCGCCCCCCCATCACAAAATGACTACCGCTCGGGTGCCATGCCAAAGTTTCCATTAGTCCCTCGCCGGCTTGAGAGGCCACCGTTTCTTGTTTCAGTTCCACAGGCGATTTACGCCAATCAAATCGTTGCCACAACTGCTTTCCATTACCAGCCATCGGGTCCCGCATATCTCCCATTCCGGCGGCATAGAGTGACTCGCCATCCCGTGAAAAAGAAACTGCAAAAACGCCACCAATGTAGCAATGACTTTTGATGATTCCCCAGCTTGTGAACGACTTCGTTCGCCACTTCGCCAATTGTCGACCGCTGTCCACCTCCCACACTGCTAAATCGCCCATGAGATTTCCAGCTGCAACGAAACGCGATGAAACATCAAACGCAACGCACTGCACCGAAGGCAACATCTCGAAAGCGTGCAATTGCTTACCCGTCGTCGACTCGATGATTTTCACGTTCGGTTCTTGCGATGCCAACGGTTCATAATCTTCCGAGCCAGCCAAGTATTGCCCCGATACGGAAGCAACCAAGCGTTGATCTGGCGACAAGGCCATATCCCAAGACCAAAAGCTATGTATGCGTTCAGAAATTCGCGGCGAGGATTCCTCTAATTGCGGCTCGTTCTCCAGATCCCTTGTAAGTTCGCGAACTTGAAACGTTCCGTCGTAGGCCGTAGTCAGCAATGAATGAGTCGACTCCATCAAAGCAACGCTGGACACATAACTACCATGGCGACCAATTCGTTTTGGTTTGTCCTTTTCCTTTGTCGGCTCCGCTAGTTCCAATTTGTAGATTCCGTCCATACAAGCCGCATACAATCGCTGACCATCCGACTTGACTGCGAAGTCTAATACTCCACTTGGGAAAGAATAGCGATCAATCTTTTTAAGTTCTATTGTCATTGCAATTGTCAGCCTGAGGACAGGCTGACCTACGTGAATTCTATTATGAGAGAAGTTCGGAAATAGGTGCTGCATCACCCTCTACGCGATGAAACGTTGGAAAGCCGGGCAAGTCGTAAGATTCGTTCGGATCGAGACCAAGAGCTGCATATATGGTTGCAAATAAACGGCGTTGATTGATGGGCTGGTCCGAAACAGCCACTCCGTTTTCGTCCGTTGCACCGTAGACCACGCCAGGCTTGAGACCGCAACCCGCCATGGCCATGCTCCAAGCGTTCGGGTAATGATCTCGACCGCGGGCCTCGTTGAGCCACGGCGTTCGACCAAACTCGCCCATAACTAAGACTAGAGTGTCGTCAAGCATGCCTCGCGCTTTTAGGTCGTTAATCAAATGGAATACAATTCTGTCCATTTCTGGAACCAACATCTGATGTGTCTCATGATTGAATACGTGACAATCCCAAGGCATCCCATTGGCAACCATGACGAATGTCGAACCGTTCTCTACCAAATGCCGTGCAAGCAACGTATGCATCCCAAAGATTCCCGGGCCATAGCGTTCGCGATCCGACTCGGGAAGTCTGCTTAAATCGAACAAGGGGGCCGATTTCATTAGTCCCTTCACGCGTTCAAAGACGGCATTATACGACTGTACTGCAGCATTCTGATGATCATTGACAAACTTGCGGCTCAGGAAAGCGCGAAGCGCCTCGCGCTCGCTGTGGTCAGTCTCGCTCATTCCTTCTGGTAGTCCCACGTTCTCCAGCCGATACTTGCCGCCGAACCGAACTGGGCCATACTCTGCCCCCAACCAGCCAGCCCAATTAGCCGCTTTGAATGCCTTGAATTCGTTCCCTTCGGGACATGGATCGAGCAGCACGAACTGGGGCACAGGACTATCAAGCTGTCCGAGTTGTTTGGCAAGAACGGATCCGAAGATAGGGCGAGTAAACGGGGGCCGCGGCGCTTCACCGCGAGTTAACATGTCGATCGCTTGGAAGTGTTCTTTGGGCTCAGTCGACATCGACCGGACTACCGTTAACTGGTCCATAATCGTGGCGGTTCGCGGCATTAACTCACTGATATGGACGCCCGGTATCGATGTTGGGATCGAACCGAACGGACCACCGGACGGTCGCCCCGGCTTAGGGTCCCAAGTTTCGAACTGGCTTGGTGCTCCACACAACCAAAGCAAGATGCAACGTTTGCCGCGACTGCGAGCAGAATCCGCAAAGGCAGGCACACAGAAAAGGCTTTGAAAACTAGCCACTGATACAGCCCCAGCCATGCTTCCCTGCAAGAACAATCTCCGATGCAGTCGGTGGTCGATGCTGCCGCAAGGAGCATTAAACATTTTTTCCGGTTTTGAATGATCAGTCATAGTTTACATCAGTGATTGAATCGAAATTCTGCACTTGTGATGAGTGCCCAGGCTAGGCCCTCGATGGCTCGGTCACGTTTGTCAGCGCGATCGTTGACATAGCCAGTGCAGCGAGCGATTTCGTCTGAATCCGGTTTGCGACCAAGCACGCCGCTGAAAAGAAGACCAATCGTCGCTGCATTGTCAGTCAGTTCCGCCAGACCCTTAAGGAAACGAGAATGCTTGATCGAGACCAGTTGACTGATCGCTTCACCATTTGAAAGCATTAGCCCTTGAGCAACATTGGCAATCGACTCCTCAGTTAACACGTCAGGAAAAAGGTTGGAAAAGAAAACTCGCTGATCGATGGCGTTCCATTGGCTTGGGTCCATCGGATCGAGGACTACTAACATGGACCGTTGCAACATCTCGGCTGTAAGCGGCTTGGGCAATGCACTGGCAAACCACTTAGGATCGGTGTTGCTGGAATTTGCAGAATCGAGTTGGTAAGCTCGCGTGGAAGCCAACGACTTAATCAACCGGCGAATGTTATAGCCCGACGACGCAAAGTCACGTGATAACCAGTCTAGTAATTCAGGATGGCTTGGTGGATGAAACGAATCCAACGAATCCACAGGATGGACCAATCCTCTCCCCATCATCCAGCCCCACAAACGATTTACCATCGCTTTTCCCAGCAGCGGATGATCCGAAAGGACGTTATCTACGAATTGCTCGCGGCGAGAGAATTTCGGCACCTTCGGATCGACATCAACCACTGCACGATAGAGCTCATCGCGGTCTACCTCCTTTACATCTTTGGCAGGTCGCGGCTCTTCGACGTATCTATCGGCAAGAAATCGCAATTCGTTGGGCAATGACCAGCCTTCTAGATTGCTGAAATCAGAGAATCCCCCAATGGCTGACTCCGAGATTCGAGGTCCTTGCGGGGTGTCTACGTTTTTCGAACGATTAAAGAACGCGACGAGTCCCCAGTAATGTTTCTGCTTGATTTCGTCGGCGAGTGGGTGATCATGGCATTGAGCGCAATCGATTCGTACTCCAAAAATGTCTTTGGACACCGCCTCCGCGATATCCTGATGTTTGTTCTTTCGGGCGTATAAATACCAAGACGCACCACGCAAGTCTGGGCTAGCAGGTCGTGCCAGAACCATTTCGCGCGCCATTATGTTCCAAGGTTGATTGTGATGCACTGCATTTCTAAGGTAATCGATCCAACCTGCTTCAGTCCGTTTCTTGACTTGGTCCACATTGGTTCTTCCAATCAAAATTACGTCCAGCACTTCGGCTAAGTGCTCGGCGTGTTCATCGCTGGCTAAGAGCTTATCGATCAACACCGCTCGTTTGTTACTATTGGTTTGAGCCAAAAAGTCCTGCAGTTCTTTTGGTCGCGGTACTCGTCCAACCAAGTCGAGACAGAGACGTCTCGCAAACGCAGGGTCGTCAATTTCGCATGTGCTAACAATGGATCGTGTTTGCCATCCATGCTCGAGCGCAAGATCAATGACATGTGTTGCATCAAGCCCGACAGGGAGCGATCGCCAAGGGGCAACAGGCGTATCGCTAGATTTAGGTTGCTGCGCAGCCTCATCCGTGCCTTGCGGAAAAGCAATTGCAGCGGTGCATTGGGTCAAAACTGCAGCGAGAACGAAGCAAAGAAAGATCGTGCAATGCATTTTGGGAATTGGCAGGAAACTAGGGCGGAGTCTGTGAGCAAAACAAGCAAATAGCAGTATAGCCGGAATCGGCGAAGAAGAAATCGCGACTCTCGCATTGTTCAGCCCCCAGTTCCTTGTGTTTCTCGCCTTTCGCGGCGCTTGGTGAATGATTCCGCTAACTACCCGTCCCGAGTCAGCGATGCTGGCTTGCCCATTCTAACCACTTGTCGAAGAGGGCTGCGGCGGCCGGTGACAAAGTCCGCTGGAACGCCGGCAGGCGCTGCTTCAGTTCTAACGCGGCTGGCTCGAGTTTCGTCCACGTTTGTTGCTCGATCGAACGCTTTCGATCAATCGCACTCCCTTGCTGCCCAGCCATGCGCTTTTGTTGATCGAACGCACTACCTTGCAGCCCAGCCATACGCCTTTGCTGTTCAATCAAATCTCTTTGCTTTGCAGCACCACTCATCGCTTCGTCATTTGCATTGCTCGCTTTCATCTGGGTTATGGATATCAAGCGACTGATCCCGTCTATAGCCATTTAATTCTCTCCCTTCAAAGTCGAAGTACGCCGTCAGCATTTTTCTGAAAAGTACAAATTTATATACGTCCGTTTCAGAATGCTAACGAACTCACGCCACCAAACAATTGTACTAAGCTTTCAGATTCCTAACATAAATTCCCGTTGAAAAAGAGTCCTTTCAAAGGATTGACTGGGCGGCTTGCGAGTCTAGCTGTCTTGGGGCGTGACCCGCATCTGGGAGCGGACTGCTTTTTCCGTAACAATGCGGTTTACTGCATTGAGCATGGCGAGAATCGTGGATTCAACGGTGTCCGTCGAAGCCCCCATGCCTCGGTATTGTTGCCCGTCGTGCTCAACTTCAAGCGTTACTTCGCCCAATGCATCGCGCCCTATTGTGGCACTTCGCACACGGAAATCTTTGCAAACGACCTTGATCCCGGTGATCTTCTCGACCGCCCAAAAAGCTGCATCAATTGGTCCATCCCCTTGCTCAACTCGTTCGGTGAACTGCTCTTCACCGTTTTGCAATGTCAGTTCAACCGACGGAACTTTGCCAGTACCGCTTGTAACGGAGAATGAAGCAAGCGACCATTCTCGTTGCGATGGACCGCTGATTTGCTGTAGAATCAGTGCAACGATGTCGCCGTCATAGATCTCTTTTTTCTTGTCCGCAAGTGTTTTGAATTGTTCGAAGACCGTCTGCAACTGTTCGCCCGTCAGGCTATACCCCAATTCCTTGGCGCGATCGGCCAATGCGGCTCGCCCACTATGCTTTCCCAGCACCAGATCGGTCTTGGCAAACCCAACATCTTCTGGACGCATGATTTCGTACGTGCTTCGCTCCTTCAACATCCCATCTTGATGAATGCCCGCTTCATGAGCAAAAGCGTTGCGGCCAACAATCGCCTTATTGCGCTGTACGTCGAGGCCGGTTATCTTGCACAGCAGTCGACTGACAGGGACCAAGCGTTCAGTAACAATGCGAGTTTTCGTACGGTACATTTCGCCGCGAGTATGCATTGCCATCACAACTTCTTCGAGCGAACAGTTACCTGCGCGTTCCCCAATCCCGTTTATCGTGCACTCGATTTGGCCTGCTCCGGCTTGAACTGCCGCAAGAGAGTTGGCTACTGCCATTCCTAAGTCATCGTGGCAATGGCAACTTAGGATCGCTTTGTCGATGTTGGGCACTCGATTAATAAGCGATTCAATGCGTTGATACATCTCGTTCGGCGTAGTGTATCCAACGGTATCTGGAATGTTAATGGTCGTTGCGCCGGCTTGGATTGCCGCCTCGACAACGCGGCAGAGAAAGTCGATTTCGGTTCTCGCTGCATCTTCGGCAGAAAACTCGACATCGTCACAGTACGAAACCGCTCTTTCCACTCCTTTGACTGCTCTCGAAATGATCTCCTCCTGCGTCATTTTCAACTTGAATTCCCGATGAATAGCACTTGTCGCCAAAAAAACGTGAATTCGAGCCCGCTTGGCTTTTTGAAGAGCTTCCCAAGCCCGGTCAATGTCCCCATCATTACACCGCGCTAATCCACAGATAATCGGCCCCCGAATGGTTGTAGCAATCTCCCTCACTGCTTCAAAATCGCCGGGTGAAGCGATTGGAAAACCAGCCTCCATCACGTCGACTCCCAAGTCAGACAACGCTTGAGCAACCTCGAGTTTCTCGGAAAGATTCATACTCGCACCAGGCGACTGCTCGCCGTCCCTCAAAGTCGTGTCGAAAATCGTGATGGACCGTATAGTCGAGGATTGTGCGGGATTCGTCATAATCTGCTGTGACATCGAGAATTAGAAACTTGGCAATCGGCAATGCAGTTTTGACACCGCGTTTGTCAGGAAGGTTCACGCAGTATGTTGCTGCTAATTTAAGCAGCAGTCGCATTTTCTCACAAATAAAAAATACCGAAGATGTCAAAATCAACCTTCAGATAGACATTTTCTCCATAGCTTAACGACAATAATCCGTTTGTCATCCTTACTTTTCGCACTTCTTTGCGGACGAAGTGGATTTGGCACAATCATTGCATTCTAGGTGTGACTCGGAGTATTTGCCCGTTTGTTGGGCAATGCTCTTTGTTCTACCCAACGTCGACTGAGTGGCGGAGTGCCGTGGAAGTAATTCCACGCCTCCACGCTCTCGATGGTAACTAAGAAGTTTCGCAGCCATTCGGTTTTTGCGTCGGTCCGCCGACTGCAGAGGTGCCCCATCGGCCTGTTTGCAGTGTCCGCCTCACTGCGACAGGCCGGGGTATTTCTCAACGCGATGCATGAGCGACGGACAGCCTTCTTTCCAACGCTTACTAAAGCTGGTGGCGTCTATCCATCGCCCGCGATCTCCACTAATCGCTCCAATCGGTTAAACATGAGCTTCAAGTTCGTCGGGTTTGCAAACGGCGATCGCTCAATATGCGTCGCGTTTCAATACTACGAAAAAAGTTTTGAACAGTATTTTGATGTCCATCCAAATGGACCAGTCACGAATATACCGATGATCTAGCAAGATACGTGCTTCCATCTTTTCGACAGTATCTGTTTCACCTCGACTCCCTTCGACTTGGGCAAGGCCAGTGATTCCTGGCTTAACTTTGTGACGCATCATATAGCCGCGAATGAGTTTTCGAAAGTGCTCGTTGTGAGCATTCGCATGTGGGCGAGGCCCAACGAGCGACATAGATCCAAAGATAACATTGAAAAGCTGTGGCAATTCATCCAGGGAAGCTTTTCGCAAGAGGGCACCCACTGGAGTTACGCGAGGATCATTCTTGGTTGCTTGCTTGACGATCGGACCATTGTCGCACGTATGCATCGAACGAAACTTCCAAACCAAGATCTCCTTGCCATCCAAACCATATCGCTTCTGACGGAAGAATACGGGCCCTGGCGATGTAAACTTCACAAGCAAGCCGCAAATTAAAAGAACGGGCGAAATAAGCACAATACCAACGAGACTAATCGACAAATCCAAAGCGCGCTTGAGCCACCCATCCACACCGTACATCGGAGATTCGAAGACGCTAACAACAGGCAAACCGCCGACGTGAGTCCATCGCGAGTGCAATAGTTCAAACACGAAAAAATCCGGAACAATGTAGGCTGATGCGGTTGTGTTTGCCAATCGATCGAGCACCGATTGAATGCGTTTCTCCGCTCGCATTGGCAAAGTAATAAGCACCGTATCGATATCCCCAGTCCCAATCATTTGCATGAGCTTGTTGCAGTCGCCCAAGAACGGCGGCGCATCTTCCGATTGCTGTGCCCGCCGACCATCGCCTCGGTCATCAAAGAAGCCCACTATCATTAGCCCACTATCGGTTGATGATTTTGCATTGCGAGCAATCTCAAGGCCTAATCGATTGGACCCTACGATAGCTGTTTTGCGTAGTCCGTAGCCTCGCCGACCAAGCGATTCGATCAAAATTCTCACGCACATGTGAGAGCAAAGAACAAACAGTCCTCCCACGAAATACCAAGTGACCAGCGAAGTGCGAGCGAACGTATCCGATGTTCGAGTAAACACGGCTACCAACAATAGGCAAACAAAACTTGTTGTCCAAGCCGCTGCCGCCAATCCAACTTCATGGTCAGCAGATCGCCCGCGCCCGGGTCGATATATTCCAAACAATTCACCGACCAAGAAAAACAACATACAGGCGATCAAACTGCATATCGTGATCGACTGGTTCAGCGGATGATTCGTCAGCCATTGAACTAGCGGCAACGAAATGCAAATCATTATTGAATCAATGGTATGCAACGCGGGCGGCAAGACGGAACGCGTGGTTCGAATGTTTGTGGTGGACATACTCATTTGTTTCCGAGGACGAGATACCGAAATACTGAATCAATCGATTCAACCGGCAAAAAGTGAACTGCCGGGAGAATTGACAAGGAACGGTAGGTCGCGAATGACGGAGGAGCAACCAAGAAAACAAAAACAACAAGTGGGGTCGTGCCCTGCCCCCCAACAATCCCTATTTCCCCAAAAGACCGATTTCTTACACGGCAACAGGACTTTTCTGAGCCTGCTATCCGATATCCCGGATACAGCCCACTTCCTTCGGCGAGTCAATGCATGCGAGAATCACTCAGTATTATTTTCCCCGTCCGAAATCGCCAGTCTGAGATCAAAAAGCGTGTGGAGGGTCTCCTCGATTTGCTTTGCGAGTTGTCTCAGGAGGTTCAGCTAATTGTCGTTGACGATCAGTCTGAGGATGCGACTCCGGAGGTACTGGATGAATTGCGTCGCAAGTACCCGCAAGTCAATGTGGTCCGCAATATGAACTCTGTTGGGCCAGCACAATCGGTCGAATCCGTTCTTTGTTTGGCACGCGGCGATTTCATTTTTCTACATCAATCATACGATCCGATCGATTTTGAAGAGATCTTGCAACTCTGGCAACTTAGAAAAGATGAACAGCTAGTCATCGCACGAGCGGCTACGCGGGTTCGTAGAATCGACCAACAGTTGTTGCAAAGACTTCACGAATGGGGACGAAAACTTGAGGAACACTGGCCTGCCTCGAGAGCAGTCGTCAACGGCCTACAAATGATGCGCAAAGATGGAGTCAAGTCACTTTCGAGTGTCAAGGATTCTGCCGAAGACCTGGAAGTAACACACCAGTCGCATCGACGCATCACCGCTCCCAAATTCATTCAGTCGATTCCTACATCGGTGACGGCTAGAGCCGAGATTCGCTAGTGCACTCAATTGGCATATTTCGCTCTGCTATTTGGTAGGAAAATGGAGGTAAGAAAATATAGAACAAACTGAGCTCATTTTCCTACCTCCATTTTCCTACCTCTTTTTAAAGTGTTGCAGCAGCTGTCGCAACTTTGCCGGCTAGGCCAGAAATGCGGCACCTACCTTTACCTAGCCACTAAAAAAACCGACACCGATCCGTTTGCTCTCGCAATATCATAGACGCGAATCGCTTCGCCTGCTGGCACATCGTCGTCGGGGTCGATCACAATTGGCACATCAGCTCGCACCCTCAAAATCGCTTTCATCCGACTCGACAATCGTTCTAAGTTTGCGATTGGCTCGCCGTTCATGGAGTATTCCACGGAATTGTTCGCAGCTACGTTCTTGGCTCTTTGAATCCTAACTACCACATCACTTAGATCCGTTAGATCCTTCGGCGGGACTTGCTCAGGCGTATTTCCCTGCTGCATCAAATCGGGAGCGGATGCGACTGCGCTCGGAAGAGTCTTTTCAAGGCGTTGGAACGAAGAAGAAGCCAAAAAGAAAATTAAAAGTAGAAAGACGACGTCGATCATCGGTGTCATCATGCTATCGACCGATGCGCGTTGGGGGCCAGACGAGTACGATGTTCTCATGATGCGTTCTCTTCGTACACAGCAAAAACAACGTCCGAATTGCCAGTCTTTGAGCAGACCTTCAACAAAGCAGCGATGTGTCGATACTCAGCCATCCGGTCAGTTCGGATTCGAATCCGCAGCGGTCCTCCCTCCGTTTTCATTCGAGCCAAAATCGATCGTCGAACCTGTTCCAACGACAAGGCATTGCTTGAGACTTGATACTCACCAGAGGCAAGCACCTGAACAGTCACCGTTGGACTATCTGAAAAATCAACCGATCCAAAACCCGCAAAGGGCAGATCGAGTTTCAAGAAATTCTCCTGTTTGGCAAGGTGACTGCTAACCAAGAAAAAAATAATCAAAAGAAACGTCACATCGATCATAGGTGTCATATTAATTGAGACACCTTTCGAGCCGCGATAGTTTGGGATTCGCACAAGAACCTACAACTTATTTAGGTTTTTACGACTTTTCGCATAAGACAAGTTCCAATCAGGGCCAAAGTGACGTTTCCTAGCCATAAACTAGAGGCTGGCCAAGTTCCGTCCTTCGCTAATTCTAAAGTTAATCCAAATATCGGGTAGTAGATCAGCAAGATCGGGATAAAGCAAACGCCAAAGGTCCACCAATAGTCTGCGCTGCGTATCAGAATTGCCATTGGCACCCCCATCCATACAAACGCCAAGCAACTAAAGCCTAACGCCCATCTTCGCATTGGCTCTGTTTTGAGTCGGGACAATTTCTTTTCTGTTTCGGCCACCTCCGCGTTAATATTATGGGATGTTGCGTCGTTTATGCTTATGAACCTTCCTGACGCTAACGCGATCGAATAACGCGTTGCAAGCTTTTCGCGACGTCGATCATTGAGCCCATTCTGGCGGTGCAACTCACGCGGAATTTGACTGATTGAGTACTGAGACGGGCTTGTAGAATTTGTTCCGTTTTTAGCCGCTAGATTCAAAGGCATGTCGATAGTCAACGAGCCGTGCCATCGAACCTGTCCACTTCCTGTGTCGACAAACGCATCTATCAATTCAATGACCATCTTGTCGTCGACAGGATCGATCGAAATTCTTGCCCGCTCTGCCGTGATGGTTCTCAATTGACTGTCAGTTTGCATCCAAATATTGGGTTTGATCAGCCAGCGGTCCTTCACTTCTTGAACGTGAATTGCAAATCCTTTTTCGGAGTTGTAAGCTTTCTTGGAGCTAAGACCTCGATAAATGATCTCTTCAAACGATCTTAAAATAACAAGCTGCATCGCCGGTTTCGCCCACGAGACTGCCATATCGTTGAGCCATACCGAAGGAACGCTTAGCAAGACACCGAGAACTACCGCTGGACGGAATACACACATCGGGGAGATCCCGGCGCTTTTAAGTGCGATGATCTCGTTGTCTGCAGAAATGCGGCCAAAGACACAGCAGACAGAAAAAAGAATCGTTGCCGATACGGAGAACTGAAGCGCAATAAGAAGAATGAATGGCATTAACTTGGCAACCGCCAAATAACTCAGATCCTTAGAAATAAGCTCCTGTCCAACAAAAGCCAACGAAATCACCAACGTCATCGCTACTAGCGACAACGTAAACATTTTGAGTACATCCCATAGGATGTACCTTGTGAATTTTACGGGAAACATAGCCCGGACTATAGCTCTTCCGTCGTCGTGAGACGATGGCATTTGGCAATGCTCGATGATTCGCTAGCATTGTCACTTCCCCCGACGCAAGCAGGTCGTGCAGCTTTCGCCCCGAATGGGGCAGCAACATATTAGCCCAGGGCAAAGCGCAGCGACGGAACGTCGCGTAGCGCCGCCCTGGGAGCTACAAAACGCCTAAACGTTGCCCTGAAGGGGCTCCATAAAGTGTACGCGTCAACGATGACGACGGGCATGCGACAGGCAGGCTATTGAAAAAGTTAAAATGAGAATTGGAAAATGCAAAATGTAAGGGATGGATGTGGTGTTGACGGGTTCTTAATTAACTAGCTCTTCACTCTGGAGTAATAGTTTTGGATCGAAGAGTTGAAGATCTGGAAGAGCGAATGACTCCAATGGAAATGGACCGCACCTTCCTTCAAAGGTTGGCTGTTCTTCGTCGCCCCACTACCCACGGACGGAAATGCCTGAAGGACCAAAATCTTGCATTTTTCAATTCTCATTTTAACTTTTTCAATTCCTCGTCGTAGATAATCCTCGGCTTGCAAGCAACTTCCCGCGATGTTAGCGTGCGGCGTCGATCAAAAAGCGCGAAGCCGGAATGCAAGCATTGAAAGGCTGGCACGGTGTTTGGAACAAAACGTTGGAGTTCTTCAAAATCACTTTCCGACGTCAGTTTTGACAGCATACGTTCCTCCCAAGTTATGATCGACGCTGTTCGGCCCCCTTCAGGGCAATTGGCTCCGGGTTCGGTCTGTACCCAGGGCGGCGCTGCGCTTTGCCCTGGGCTAAAATGTTTAAGCCCGTTGGGCTAAAGCATCAGTTTATTGGCTTGAACGGATTTTGAAAGCTTGGGCCGAGGCATGTGTCGTCTAAACCATGGCCAACAGCTTGTTGCATTTCCCGATTGAGATAGGGATTGTCCAGCATCGGCGCAACATTCCTTTGATGCAAATGAACCGACTGAATTCGCCCATCATCGTATAGAACATTCGCCAAATTACCGCCGTGAACTGCTGTCGTTTCTTCATCAGCTGCAACAGACAAAAGCGAATCACCTATCACAGCAAAATAACTCTTTCCATTAAATCCGGGGGTCACATAGTCCCCTTCAACGTCGTTCCCAAGGTTAAATGAATAGTTCCCTCCGACCGTATTCTTCAAATTCTGTTGTTGCCTTGGCGACGCGGCCAAAAATGTCTGGAGAGACGGAATCGGTTGGTCGACATCAAAACTCTCAACGGCTGGACACCATATCCATTTACGAGACTCAAGTAGACCAGCATCCTTGAGTCTCATTGCGTAAACTCCCGCAAAAGAAAGTGGTCCATCCACTTCTATCCTGGGGAGCCGTCGCTCTGCATCGACCTGCGAAAACAGAGAAATCGCATGACCTAACTCTCGCAAATTCGAAGCACAGGAAATCCTTCTTGACGATTCTCTTGAATACCAAACGCTAGGCAGAAGCAAAGTAAGAATGACGATGCCCGCTGCCAATGCGACGAGGCTATCGATCCAGGCCAAACGAGTAGCGCGGTCGCTTTCGAACAATGGCTGCGACATTCGTACGCTAGGTACGCTTAATAGTGAATCGCCACTTTGCGACGACTCTTCGATAAAGGCCATGGTCGTCGTGGTCAGGTCGGCACGAGGCTCCACAGGACTGGATAATTCTCGAATCGGGCCGAGCAAGTCCCGCAAATCTTCAATCCTTTGACGAAGAACTGAATCTGAAAGAGCCAAAGTTTCGATTCGCCATTGCTCCTCTTCAGGCAACGCAATGAGCAAGTACCCAAAAAGAGTTTCGTCGGAGATACGGTTGTTACGGCTCATCGATGCTCAGCAAAATGTGCAAACGAATCATTAACAAGCTTTGAGCACACCCACGTCCAGCGATTTACGAATCGTGCAACGTCGATGATTCACTCATACGCATCCAAATCTGATTCAGTTTGCGGATTGCGGTAAAAACTCGACTTTTTACAGTACCTAACGGGATATGCAAAATCTCGGCGATATCCGAATACTTCATTCCTTCGTAGAATGCGAGCTGTATCAATTGTTGTGTTGGCTCACTGAGCTCTTTCAGTGCGGCTCTCACTCGAGAACCAGTCTCATTGGATATTGCCTTTTCGTCCGGCGTGGCCACATTTCCGGACAAATGATTAATCATTGAATCTTCAGAGTCTCCGTACGACGTTTTCGCATCCAGGCTTGCAACCTGATGGCGTCGATTGCGGCGCATATAATCAATCGCTTTGTTGCTTGCAATTGCGTAGAGCCAAGGTCGAAATCGTCGCCCTTTCTCGAACTGATCAATTCTTAAGTGAACGCTTAAGAAAGTTGCTTGGAAGACATCCTCCGCTTGCTGAACATCGCACAAGAATCTTCTCAAGAAAGTATATAGCTCACGTTCATAGCGTTTAACGAGTCTCTCAAAATCTTGCGAATTCCGAGTCTCCAAATAAGCGCTGACGATCTCCTCATCTGACAACTCGGCTGGACTGTTGCTCAGTCCAAGCAGATCCATTTCGAGTGGTCGTGTGTCGGTTTTCGGTTTCATCGTTGATCTCATTTCCTGCGGTGGCGACGAAAAAGTAAATGTATTGTCGAAATCGCAATAAAGTCGGTTTGGGGCCAATTCCAGGCCAGCAAACACAAATCCTAATACTCCTGGATTGTAGTCGAATGCTGGTATCGAAGTCAAAGAGTTGGAAAGCAACTGTGTCGGATTCTTCAAAATTGATTGACAGCATTCGCCAGACTGATAGGCTGTGACTGGAAATACCTCAGACTTGACCTGTTGATTTTTATGCTTTGGGGCGACTGCCCAATGGCACTTACTTTGTAAATTTTGAGCCTCAATGCGCTAGCATGAGGGCCGGATTCGCAAGCGATTCTTGGCCCTCCAGCCCGCACGCTAGCGCGTTACGGCTCAAACTGAGTGCCATGGCTGCTGCCTGCCGGCAGCGATATGTAGCCAAAAAGCCTGAATGATTCGCAGCACTAGTGGTCTGGGACAGCTAAAGATTAGGGTAGTGGACGAGGCAACGAGTCCCGTATGCGACGCAAATCGAAGGGACTCGTCGCCTCGTCCACTATTATCAAACCCTAAATCTTAGCTTTCACAATGCACTAGGCTGAGCGATTCGGAAATACAACAGGCTGTTTTAGGACAGTCAAGTACATTTTTTTTCCTTCCGGAGAGATTTCGAATGATTCGGGGATATCGCTGGGCCAGTTCAGGCGACGTAAATGCTTACTTTGGATTGCTTTTGGACAATATCGCCGGTCTCGTGCTCATGGTCGGGCTACTGGTCGGGGGGTTTGGTATCCCCGCCGATTTCGTTTTGAGCCGAATGGTTCCAGGTACGGCCATCGGAGTCTTCGCTGGGGACTTGCTGTATTTTTTCTTGGCCGTCCGGTTAGCCAGCAAGACTGGTCGGGAGAATGTTACAGCCATGCCTCTCGGTTTAGACACACCGAGTATCTTTGGACTCTCGATCTTTGTGGTTGGGGCGGCGTACTCGTCCGCTTTGAAATCTGGTTCGCTCCCAGAACAAGCGGCGACTTATGCTTGGCACATCGGTATTTGTTGTATGGTATATGCGGGGCTATTTAAGATTGTCTGTGCGTTTGCTGGCGATTGGGTTCGCAAAGTTATTCCCCGGGCTGGACTATTCGGTTCGCTGACTTCGATTGCCCTTGTCATCATTAGTTTCGTCCCTTTGGTAGATGTATTTCGTGAACCGATCGTCGGATTGGTTGCCTTAGCAATTGTTTTGACAAGTTTAGTTGGCAGGGTACCACTTCCATTTAAGATTCCAGGCACTCTGGCTGCGTTGATCGTCGGTGGAATCATTCACTACATTCAATTGGTTGTAACCGGACAACCTCTCGCGACCTTGGACTCGTTGGCGCCGGGCATGCCGCCGACTGAATGGATGTCTGCTCTCGGTTTCGATTGGTGGAAACAAATGGGGGCTGCGGCCAATTACTTGCCAGTGGCGATTCCATTCGCTTTGGGTACGGTTGTAGGAGGCATCGATTGTACTGAGTCAGCGAGTGCCGCTGGCGATCACTATTCGACCGGACAAATTTTGGGAGTTGAAGCTTTTGCAACCGTCGTAGCTGGACTCTTTGGTGGCATCACGCAGACAACACCCTACATCGGTCACCCCGCGTATAAAGCCATGGGGGGAAGAGCAGCGTACGTGCTCGGAACCGCGATCACAATCGGTGTTATCGGGCTACTTGGCGGTTTTAGTTATTTCTACATGTTGATACCCAAAGCAGCGGTCTATCCGATTTTGATATTTGTCGGGTTAGAGATTTCATCACAAAGTTTTTTGGCGACTCCAAAACGACACTATCCCGCCTTGGTATTAGCGTGCGTACCAGCATTGGCCTTCCTTGCTTACCTATATGCAGACCAACTTCTTGGCGGATTCGGCGTCCAGTCCTTTACCGAACCAATTCTTCGGCCCGATCTACAGCAAGCGCTTGACGGATTAGCCGCTAACGCCGCCGGTAACCTGCAGCTGTCGGAGCAATTAAAGAAGGTTGAATCTTCGTTTCACATTCGCCCTGACCTACTTTCGGATCTGCATACGGTCCACATTCTCAAACAAGGTTTCATTCTGACGAGCCTGCTCTGGGCATCCTCGTTAGCCATGGCAATTGATCGACGAATGAACCAAGCGGCTATTTTTACCGCGATTGCCGGCGTCTTCACCTTGTTTGGATTTATTCATTCGCCGCTTTCCAACAATGCGTTATTTCTTCCTGTCCGAATACCTGGAATTTCGGAGACCTGGGTTTTGCCAAAGGAAATGATGGCTTCCATGCTGCAACTCTCTTTCGGCTACTTTGCAACCAGTGGCCTGTTTGTCCTCTGGGGATATTTTTTGGAAAGCACAGGCCAATCCGTTGCGGATCACGAAACGGCCTAAGAGCGGTTATTTTTTCCCACTGATTGCCACTCATCATTCGGTCGTCCTATTTGCCTGCTTCTTTAGGATGCTCGCGTGGAGATTTCCATTAGTGTACAACTAAGGCGTTGCACAACAATAAACTACCGAACAAAAAGACGTAGGATAGGCCTCCAGCCTGTTTTTTTATTGACAGGCTGGAAGCCTACCCTACGAGAACTTCCCACTTCCCCCAACCAAAAGCCCCGCCAAGATCATGTCGCAATCCAAGAAACTCAATCGCCGTAAGTTTGTCGCTGCCTCCTCGTCAGCATTCGCTTTTACTTATATTCCTCGCCGTGTTTGGGGTGCAAATGATCGATTCTATGTCGCTGGTATCGGTGTCGGGGGCAAAGGTGCTGGCGAAGTCAAGGATATCACCGCTGCGGGTGGCAAGTATGTCGCACTGTGCGATGTCGATGCTTCTCGCGCAGCGAAAACGTTTGCGAGTGTCGACGGCGCCAAAATCTATACCGACTTTCGCGAAATGCTCGACAAAGAAAAAGGTATCGATGCTGTCTCAGTCAGTACCCCTGATCACACGCATGCAATTGCTTCGCTTACCGCAATGGCACTAGGCAAGCATGTCTACTGTCAGAAACCATTGACGTACACCATTCATGAAGCCAGATTGATGGCCCGCGCGGCTGAATACTACAAAGTCAAAACACAAATGGGGAATCAAGCCCATGCGGGTGAACCCATTCGGCGTGCAGTTGAACTGATTCGCGCCGGCGTCATTGGTCCAGTGCGTGAAGTTCACGCTTGGACCAATCGGCCAATCTGGCCACAAGGTGCCAAAGCCGTTCAAGATCGAACGGATATGATGAACCAACCAATGCCGGCCAATCTTGATTGGGATCTGTGGCTGGGGCCTGCCAAGAATCGCGACTTCAATAACTGCTATTTGCCTTTCAAGTGGCGTGGCTGGTGGGATTTCGGAACAGGCGCTCTCGGCGATATGGCTTGTCATATTATGGATATGCCCTATTGGGCGCTCGACCTTGGTGCCCCCTCAACCGTGGAGGCAAACTCAGGTGGAGCGACCAAAGAAACGGGACCTGACTGGTCGACGATAACGTATCAATTTGCAGCACGAAAAAAGGTCGGAGGTGGAATGCTCGGCGCAGCGGTTGGACCAATCGCAACAGTCGAACAGCCAGCAGTCAAGTTTGTCTGGTACGACGGTCTCAAAGATGAAAAACAAAATGCACCTTACGAATTAATTGCAAGGGCAACCGAGGAGGCCAGAAGGAAGGCTCCGCCAGTTGAAACAGATCGCGACTCGAACAACGAAACGAAAAAGAAGAGACGCGATCAAGCGGGAATCGATTCGCCACAACGATGGGATTTGTTAATGGTTGGAGATCGCGGCATCATGCTATTCAATCGAGGTAATAACGAATGGATTATCACGCCAGGCGATCGTGCAGCTGAATTTGCAAACGTCCCGAAGAGTCTTCCTCGTGTTGCGAACGAAGATGTCGAATGGGTGGAGTCGTGCCGTGGCGGAGCCAAGGCTTTGTCAAGTTTTGACTACGCCGGACCTTTTACTGAAGCCATCGTGCTCGGTACGCTAGCAATTCGGCTCGGTAAGAAAATCGAATGGGACACGAAGAAACTTAAGGTGACCAATGTTCCCGCGGCTGATGCCTTGATTCGTAGCGAGTACCGAAAGGGCTGGTCTCTACCCGTTTCTGATGACATGTTGGGACTAGAATAGAAAGGATAGTTGCATAGGCTTCCAGCGCTTCTAGCCTGTGAATTGAAGCCAGAGGCTGGGCAGTGCGCCGAATAGCAGTTTCGATATTTCTTTCTAATTTATATCGAGTCTTTTTTGTTCCGAACAACAATAGAGTTATAAATATCGCTAGCCCATCCGTTCGGGGCTTGCCCCCGACGGATGCGTTTTGGCGTACTATAATACATACATGGGGTTCCAACTCCC
>JAYTVL010000266.1:0-20781 GCA_043744075.1 Pirellula sp.
ATCCGCATGAGCAGACACGGCGAAGCGACTTAGCCCAACGCACGATCTATCCCTCCGTTCCGCTTCGCTCCAGTTGGGATAGATCGTTATTCGTTCGGCTAAACAACAGCTAATCTGGAAACCACCTATGAACACACCACCCATCACCCGTCGCCATTTTGTCCAATCCACTCTACTTGGCAGTGTCGCCACGGCCATCGCTGTCGATGCTGCACCGGCGAAGAAAATCCGAGTCGGCATCATTGGCTGCGGGAGCGTTTCGCGTATGTATTTCCCAAATATCAAGGAAAGCCCGCACGCTGAAATCGTAAGTGCCTGTGACATCATTCCCGGTCGATCGAAGGCCAAGGCCGAGCAATTTGGCGTGCCTCACCAATATGCGAACATCGACGCCATGCTAGCCGGTGCTCCATTCGATCTGTTGGTCAACCTCACCGACATGCAAGAGCACGAACGACTGAACCGCCAAGCCATCGAGGCGGGTAAACATGTGTGGAGCGAGAAGCCCATCGCCAATTCACTCGCCGCCGGACAAGAATTGCTGGCCATGACCGTCAAGCGTGGCCAGCGCCTATGGGGTGCGCCGACTGTGGTCCAGAGCCCGCAGTTTGCCTTCATGGCAAAGGCCTTGGCCAAGAAAACCCTCGGCTCGGTAGGCACCGCCCATGCCAGCTACGGACATCTCGGGCCGGGTTGGGCCTCATTCTTTTACGAGAAAAACGGCGGCAGTATGCCCGACCTCGGCGTCTATCAATTGACGTTTCTCACCGGCCTATTTGGCCCAGCGAAGTCCGTCACCGCCATGACGAGCATCGTCACACCGACGCGGCACATCGAAGCCAAGGGGGAAATCAAGGTGAATGAGGAAGACAACGCCGTCATCGTTCTAGCCCATGCGGGCGGCGTGATTTCGCATGTGGAAAGCAGCTTCAATTTCTTCAATCCCGACGACCATCAATATGCAGGCCAAAAGCACATCACGCTGACCATCACCGGCCGCGAAGGAGTGATGAAACTTGCCGGTTACGATTGGGCTCCGCACGGCGTGGACCTCAGCACCGCCACGGCCCCAGAGTGGAAGCGCCACGTCGGCGAAGCGCACGACTACGTCTGGCAAAATGGCGGCTCGCTAGCCGCCGAATGCCTCGCCACGGGTAAGGAGCCGCTTGTCACGCCGGAACACGCGCTGCACGTCGTCGAAATCATGGCCGCAGCCCGCGAGTCCCAAGCCACCGGCAAGCACATCGCCATGACATCTACCTTCAAATGGCTCGTGGTGTCGTGACGATCAGCGTCTCACTGCTGGTTCACACTTCATCACGAAGACTGTGAACAGAACTGGTAATTGGCTCGTAAGGCGGAGCTGCTCCGACCGAACGGAGCAGACTTTGCTCCAGAATACGTCGTCGACCTAACCAGGGCTGAAAATGCCACCGAACAATCCGTTGCAACGGAGCCGCGATCAACGTTTTCCAGATAGAGACTTAAGTTGGCGCGGCCCGCTGAACGGTACCGTTCGTCGGCAAGGGAGACATGGATGAAGTTGATCACTTTAGTCTTAGCAACCATGCTTCTTTGCGGATGCACGAACAAGCCAGCAGCAAAGATTGAAATTTCTTCCAACAGCGTCAGCGAAGAATTGGAGTCTCCCGTGGATCAGCCCGAGACGAGACTTGACGAAGATGCTATCCTCAAAATTGCCAAAAAAGCCGTGCAAGAAAATGATACGTGGGCTGAAAGAGCCGAGTATACGGCTACCAAAGAAGGTAGTGAATGAAATGTCTTCGTTGAGCGGCTACCCCCAGTTCTTGGCGGCCATAGGCACATTACAATTGACAATTCCGGCGCGGTCATTATGTATGGACGCGGTCTATAAGAAGTTTGCGCGCAGTGAAGTGGTTGACCAACCGCAAGAGCCGACGAACAATCCGATGGACACCAGACGGCGGATCAACCACACTTAATTTTAGAAACGTTACCTGCCGCCGCTGTGTCATCGTCGGCGTTACCTCTCTCTGGCGGATCGAGCATCGCATCGGGACGTATCTCCAGTCACATCAGGAGCCCGTGCTCGTATTCCGAATCGCGTCGGCCATAGCGACAAATTATGACGCGGTCGAAAACCAAAACCACGGAACCGCTTTCCCTCACTGTCCGAGACGGTCACCACTTAGCGTGGTAACCATCTCTGGGTGAAGTGCAAACCAGACCATTTCCCTCATCGCAAGCGCAGTGCGTCGCGTCCTCACCCCCTGCCCCTCTCCCGCGCGCGGGAGAGGGGTGCCGAAGGCGGGGTGAGGGCTGCTCGCTTGCCAAGATGGAAAGTGGTATGATGATTCCCTTGGACCGAAGTCCAGTCCCCAATGCACGAATCCTGTCGGCCGTTCAAAGAGCCTCTGGATAGAGACCGACATAAGGGAACAATGTGGTGCACCGAAGTCGCCGCCGGTGCGCGGCTGAATTTTCGAAACGTGGTCTCCGGCGACATCGGTGACCACTGTCGTTCGGCCAACTGCCTCGCCGTTACAATGTTGGACATCACCCTAACTCGCGGAGGTTTCAATGACCGCTGAACAGCTTATAATCGACGCCGCATCTTTACCCGTCTCTGACCGACTTCGTGTTGCCGAGGCGATCTGGGACTCGCTGCCCGAGAATGCAAATCCAACACCAAGTCCCGAGATCAAGGCAGAATTTGATCGCAGGATGGAAAATTATCGGCTGAATCCGGAAACGACCATGACTCTCGATGAGCTCCGCGACCGACTTGATGCTGATCGGAAGAAATGAACCTACGATTTGTTGACGACGTTTATCTTGACTTGCGATCCGCTCGAGACTGGTACGATGAAAAACTGGATGGCCTGGGTGACGAATTTGCTGATCTTTTCTTTACTGTCGCGAGAAACTTACCGAACGTTTCGCTACATCATTCGATTGACGAGACCGGCTATCGTCCGACACGTATGCCACGATTCACTGCGGTGATCTATTACGACCCTACCGACTCTGCGATTGTCGTCGTAGGTGTGCTCGTGAATGGGCAAAGTAGTTCGAACCTGAAAAAACGCGGATAACATATAAAGGATTAGATTCTGCGTGGTTGTTCTAGGGGCGAGCGAGGGCTGGCCTTGGACGACTGCCATTCTTGGTCGGGAAGCTGAAGGGTTCAGCCAGAATCTAATCCCATGTTCGAGAAGCCCAAGCGGCAGTTCTCGGCGGTGCAAGGGATACTTCTTACGCGGCAGCTGGCCTGCGTTTGACCCCTTCTTGTTCTAGATTTGCTCGGTTGGCACTCGGATTGCCATAGGGTTTTTCTTCGCTCAACTTGTCTTTGGCGACTTCGATTACGACCACTTTCTGGCCAGCCAACTACGTCAACCTGGCCAGCCAACTACGTCAACCAATGGGTCAAGTGTTAAGTTGTGTAGTCTTTGGCGATTGATCTCCAAATCGTAGTGCCGTTTTCGTTGATCGCAAGCCGCGTAGCCCCTTTTTTTCCAGTTCATTACAGTCCTTCCACGCAGAACGAACAATGCGTCGTTCAAAATCGGGCGTTGGATCACCGATTGCTCTCAGTTGCTAAGTTGTATCGAACTCCACTAAGCGACGAGGTGCACTCGGCACGAAGCCAAGGCATGTCAACTCGCCACCGCATTCCGGACATTTCAACGTTGGCTTCTCCGGTAGCGGTTTGGCTGTCACAGTTAAGACGTACACCATATTCAGTGTTACCGTCACGAGCATCGACAACCATTCCCAGTTCGTCTTGGCTCGCGGATGAGCGAAGCCAAAGTGACGAACTTTTTGAAAACCGCTCGGAAGAACATGCTGTAAGAACCGACTGATAAACTCTTCGGCACTCACCGTCATCGGCTTGTACGAACTTGTACCGTTTGGGCGATACGTGAACGTGACCATTCCGGTGCCATCAGCACCTGGTTCGACCTTGACAATTCGGCTGTTGCTGATCGCAACGCGGAATACGTAAGGGAAGTTTGAAGGGTGAAGTTTGAAGGGTGAAATGAGAACGGCTTTGCTTTTCAAACTTCCCACTTCCCACTTCTCAATTCAAACTTCTTCCGATTTCAGATGAGAGGCCAAGGCGTTCCATGATCGCCTTGTACTTCGCTCTGAAGAGGACCGAAGCGGCCCTCACCGGAATCAAGTAGTCAACCCGACTGCTCAGCCAGCTCTTGCCATTGAGCCCTATCGCTCCGCCGGGCACGATGAAGTGCAAATGCGGATGGTAGTTGAGATCCCGGCCCCAAGTATGAAGCACTGCCGTCGTGCCGATGTTTGCAGATCCGATATACTTCGGATCAGCAGCCAGAGCGAAGAGAGTTTCCTTAGCCGCTTCGAACAGGGCTTTGTAGCATTCGCGTGGATGCGAACGCATAAAGAGTCGAAACTCAGCGGATACCGTAAAGGTCAGCATGAAATAGGCGCAAGGTAGCAGTTGGCCAAGTTGCTTTTGCAACCAAGCCTTGGCTTTGCTCCCTTGGCAGACTGGACAGTGCCGGTTCCCACACGATTTCAAAACGTGATGGAGTTTCTGGCATTGCTGGCAGCGATAAACAACGCTCCCTGAGTCTGGTGTCCTACAACGCATGATAGCAACCATCGCCTTGATTTGATCGGAGTGCATCTTGTCAGCAAACTTTTTCAAGTAGCTACGATGACACCCTGAACAGAAGACTTGCTCATGGGTTTGTCGGCCGTCGGGGCTTCGGAGTGGTTTTTTCCTTCGGTGGGAAAGATCCATTCTTTGTTCCGATGGGTCTTGTAGTATTCTCTGAGGACAAGAAGGGTCGGCTCGGGCAGAGGAATTAATCGATCTTTTGCTCCCTTGCCCCGATACACATGGACAAGCATTCTTTTTGAGTCGATGTCTGCGACCTGTAGATTAAGCGCCTCTTGCAGCCTTAGTCCTAGCGAGTAAACAACCGTGAAGAAGCACAACATGGATGGCTTCTCGATGAGTTTAAGAAACGTATGAACTTCGCCGATAGAAAACACGACAGGCAATTTGAGTTCGCCACGGACTCTCAAGAGTTTGAGGGTAGCCCAGTTTTTAGGGCAGGTGATTTTGAAGAATTTTTTGATACCTTGTTGAGCGACGTTGATGGTGCTCGAGGCCCAGTGCAGGTCATCCTTGATAAACAGCAGGTAATTTCGCAGATCGTCTTCGGAGGCGGTATCCGGTTCCCGCTTTAGGAATTCGGAGAATTTTCGGACAGCTCTGCAGTATGATTCTTGCGAACGCTCACTCAGACCGTTAAACTCCAAGTCTTGTTGGAAGCTAATGAGGATTGGGGACAAAGGATTTTTGTCAATAGTCGCAGTGAACCCGTAGCGGAGTTTGGCGTGTCCGAAGGGATTTGCTACAATGTAGCGAGGAGAATAAGGAACATGTCACTTGAATTGCCACTCAACACAATGTCTGTCGGTGAGAAAGTCCAACTGCTTGAGCAGGTCTGGGACAATTTGTGCCATCAATCAGGTGATGTGCGATCTCCCGAATGGCATGCCGCGATACTGAAGGAGCGCCAAAAGCAAATTGAAGATGGTCGTATGTCGGTTTCGTCTTGGTCCGAGGCCAAAGAGCGACTGCAGAAACTTGGCAAATGAAAGTTGGTATCTCGTCCGGTGCTGAGGCCGACGTTGCAGACGGCTATTGGTTTTACGAGCGTCAAAGTCTCGGTCTTGGTGACTACTTTCGATCTTGCATTTTTGTCGACATCGAATCACTGGTATACTTTGGCGGAATTCACGAAATCGTTGATGGCTTGCATCGATCGTTGTCGAAACGATTTCCGTTTGGCATTTACTATTCCGTTGATGGCGAATTCGCGACCGTGGTTGCTATTCTCGATCTCCGACGTGAGCCACTTTGGATACGCGACTTGCTCCAAGGCAGGAAATAGGCAGAGAACGACTTGCCTACCGATGCTGCGTTGAAGACCATGAAGCAGAACAAAGGGGTCAGGTCTCTTTTTCGCGACTAACACCAACTTGTGGTGTACGAATTCGCATAGTTGTGACTAAGCACTAGTAGGCTGCTGCGGACTCGACCAGTCGATCACCCGAAACATCCCCATCAATTTCTCGCCGCGAGCGGGATTCAATTGATGCACCCAATTGATCCTACCGCGGAGATGCGACTGGAAGTCAGGCAACGCATCTCGATTTTGAGTCGATGGACCATAGCGACTGCTGTTGAACAAAATTGCTTTGAGCAGGTCATACTCACCTCGCTTAACGTTTGTGAATTGGTTAATGATGATTCCCGCAGCCACTTGCTGCGTCGCCGACCGCATGATTCGTGTCTTCCTGTGTTGAACCTGAAAGCCCTCGTCCAAAGCAATCGAACCAACCTTGATTGCAAAGGATTTGGCGATTCGGCCAAAATCCTTTGGACCGGAAAAGAGTAGATCGTCGGCGTATCGCGTGTAGCGGACCCCAGCGCTTCGTGCCAACCCGCTCAAACGGCAATCCAAGCGATATGCAATCAAGTTCGCTAAACTCGGTGAAGTGGGTGCACCTTGAGGCAAGTGCTTGCGACAGTAATAACGGCGCAGACGCTCCATCGGATCGCGATTGGATTGAAAACGATAATGTTCGGATATAATCGTCCTGATCTTCTCTTCCGAACAGCAGGCCGTACAAAGATCGGTCAGGATTTGCGTGACCGAGTACGGGTAGCCCAGGCATCGAAACAACCCAAAGACGCGCGACGCTTCAATGCTTGGGAAAAAGTCTTGAAGATCCATACGCAATATTACTTCTTTTCCCGCGTGTGGCTGAGCATACGAAATCGCCGACCGACCGCGAACAAAACCGTGCGCCGATGTATGGCATGGAATGCATTGCAACAACCCGTTCGCAATCATTCGTTGGATTGCTTTCAATCTGGCGCGTGGCGATTCGAGAATCCGCAGACCTCCCGATCGCTTCGGCATGGAGCTTACACGGTAGTGATCTTTTCTGTGTTGTGACAGCCAATCGACCAATCCGACAGGCTGCCCGCACCACTCAGCCAACGCACCTACAGTTGGCAAGTCAGGAATGGAACTCGCAAAGGAAGCCGCAACCGGAACGCGCATCTTAGTCGGTTCGAAATCAAAACGCTTGGCCCTTTCAATGCTCTCCCACAGAAGTTTACGAGTGAGACGGTGGGCTTGGTTTTCCAAGAAGGCGACCAAGGCATTTCGCGACGGCGGCGTTTTGAATTGGGCGTAGATCTCAGCGCCAAGCTGTTTTCTGGCTTTCGTTTTCGCCTTGGTAAATCGCGAGATGACCTCTTCGATGGCTTCAAGAGTCCATGGGCAATCGAGAACTATTTCCGCCAAGTTCTTGGTGCGATCCATCGTCTGAGTATTCCAGTCATAATAATGAAAAAGAGATCGTCAGTTCAACCGAACGGGTATGTGGTGGGGAGGTGTGCTTCGGTAGATGCACTTAACCCCACCATGGCAATGTCCAGGTAATGTATTCCGCATGGGTATCCCATACGATGCAACGCAACTTGACGGCAAGCCAAATCGATTGCCAGCTTGAACTGACGATCACAAAAGAATTATGCGTCCCTGTCGCAACGATTGTCAAATGAGTTTCGGCGCACGCCATGATTGTCTTTTTCGGGCCAGGTGACAATCGTTTAGCGATGTTTTTAAGCAGGGAGCATGCGGTTGAAGGAAGAAGCGTCGGTTTTTACGCAAAATTCGCATTGCGCACTGGAGAGAACAAACCCCTAGACTAGTAGATTGACGACTCCGCTTATTTGAAATAACTATGACTAATTCTAAAGTTCCCGCAGAAAACACCGAAAATAAAATCGCCAACATTGCGGATGAGTACCTGCCACTGATGGATGGCATTGGTCCAGTCGCTGCCTTGAATCAGTTGCAGAACATCAGTTTGGAAGAATACATATTCATCCCCATAGCCCCTGCAGCTTATCCTTGTCGGTGACGCCGAGCGGAAAGTTCTTGCTGAAGGGGTGGTCGGCGATGCCTGCGAATTGACGCAACGCCTCGTGGATGTGCTCTGGCCGCACCCGGAGGCCCTGGTCCTTGTCGCAGGCCAGGGTCTGCGGGTTGAGCGGGACGTGGAACTGCTGTTCGTCTGTCGCGCCGATCACGCGGTTGCCGCAATTCCCCGCCCCGATAAACATGATCGAACCAATGGACCAATGGTCCTTGCCGTTGACCTTGTTGTACGCTGGGGTTCGGCCCATTTCGCTCTGCACGATCACGACCAGCTGGTCTCGAATCTGCAAGTCTTCGGCCCGCCGCAGACAATAGGCGATGCCCGCAAGCAACTCGGGGATTCTCAGCATCTGATCGACGTCATTGTTGGTGTGGCTGTCAAATGTGCCGAGGGTGAGATTGGCTGACACGCCGACGCCGGCCTTGAACGATGCCAGCGCGATATCCGCGCACTGTGACAAATTTTCCTTCGCCAGCGTGGCGGGAATCCAGAGGACGACCCGGCCCAGCGATTTGGAGTTGCGCTGCCCCGCATAGAGCATGCTTTGGGCGCGCTCCTGGCGAGGAAGCCGCTTGTCCGAGCTGAGGCGATCCGCCGCTTGTTCCTGCAACGCTCGCTCAATTCGATCCAAGACAAAATCGTCGTGATAAGGACTGCGCTTTTACCCGCTCATATGATCGGCGTTCGCCAGCTTCTGGAGCGCGCTGGCGTAAGGCACGCGCGACATGGGGATGAGGTTTCCGGTGTTGGAGTAGCCGCCGAACCTCAGGAATCCGAGCGGACACTCCGGACCTTTGCACGCGGCAACGAGCGCTGCAAAGGTCGGGTAAGCCAAGCTATCGAGTTTGCCAGTGGCCATGTATCGCGAACCAGGCTCATGGTTGTTCACCGAGTAATCAAGGCCGTTCAGCACGAGCAAATCGCCGCCGAACTCCTTGAAGAAATCCTCGTTGCTCATTCCGAACTTGAGGGTGGGCCAGGCCTTCATCCCGACAATGTTCAACTGCGGGTGGGGAGCGACCTCAGCCGGCGGCGAGGTCGCACGGATGTTCCACAGGGTCTCGCGCGCCGCACTGCCTGGACCACCGTCACCTGGGCCGCCGCTCGCCCAGAGACGGTCCCCGATGCCTGCATCGATCTCTGTGAACAGGTTTTCATACGGAGCTAATGTGTGATGGTCCAAGCATAGGTTCCGACCACGGCCTTTCGAGAACACGTTTCCGCAGCAAACCGTATCGACCGTAAGATCGTGGATGAACTGCGAATCGACGACGAAGTCGGTGATGAGACAGTCCTGGGGACCTTCCAGTGCGATTCCGTGATGACCGTTCACAGCTTTGGCTCTCCATTGATTGGCCAGTCGGAGGCCCGAGATCGTTAAGTTGCGACTGATGCCGAGTTGGTCCGTTGGTGTGCAGAGGATCCCGTTATCGGAATCCAGGATGGTAACGTTGCGCACCCAGCTATGGTGCACGTCGTCGAAATAGATCCCGTTGAAGCCCTTCTCGGTGAAGTGCCCGTCATAGGGGGAGTCAGGGAATTCGATCGTGAAGTCCTCCAGTCCGATCTCCTGCACGCTGGGCCGCGAGCTAAAGATTTCCGGGCTCCACTCGAGTCGGACGTCGACGCGCAGCGGTCGGTCCAGAGTCACCTGGTTTCCCGAGACGACCGTAACCTTCGAAATCCAATCCACCAACTTACCCTTAAGTTTTTTCAACAGGTGGACTCCCGCCCTGGAGTAGTCTGCGTGAAGGTGCAGCCCGAGAGAGTCATCGGGAGGATCGTGCTGGATGAGTCGGATCGTCATACACGCCGTGATGCCTTGTGTGGAAGAGAGGGTGAGTGTGCGATCGCCGCGCTTCGAGGGGACCGTCACAACAGTCTGCTTAGTGCCAGTGTCCTTTCCTTGGCACCAGATGACCCCTCCGCCCCAGGACCAACGCTCCTGGGCGGTTTTGCTCCCGGCCCATTCAGGTGCCGGTCCCACCATCTCGGTAAGAGATTTTGGGAAACATAGAACGGTCGCATCGCGGCCGGCGCCGCGGAGCACTAGATTGCTCCGAGTTAGCTTCAGAACCTGCGTGATTCTGTAACGACCCGCAGGAATGAAAACCGTCCCATTCGAGACAGAGGCGATGGCTTTCAGGAAAGCCTCGGTGTCGTCCGAGGTCCCGTCGCCTCTCGCCCCAAAGTCCTTCACGTTCGCGTTGATTGGAATTTCGGGGATCGGGTCATTCCCAAAATGGTAGCCGGCGAAGGAGAAATCCGGGAGGCGGCTCTGAGGCGACCAAAGTTCGCCAGATCGGCCCCACAACCCGGAGTAATGCACCGGCAGTGAGGTCGCCCGGGGTTCATCCGCACTTCCAGCAGGACCAGCGGCGACGATGGAGGTCAAACCCAGGATGATTCTTAGCGCTTGTAGAGTTTTCACCGGTATTTTCCTTCAGTAAGTAGCTATGCATGAGTGGAACGGTTCCTGGAACCTTTTACGTCTATCGGCTGGACTATTCTACTGATGATCCAAGTGCAGTCCTTGTTTTGCAGTCCAACATCTAGCTTAGCCGGATCGATTGTCTTTTCGCAACTGGTGGGATCAAAGCGGCAATACGGTACCATTCGATCGCTTGGCACCATCGGCCGGATAGCGGGCTGTTGGACGGTGAGCGTGATCGGTCTCGATTCGAGTCCAAAAGTTTTCTATATCAGTGGTGGTCTTTGGGTGCTGTTAGCGATGTACACACTGCGACTCCCGCATTTATCGAGTCTTGGCTTAAGTTCGAACCGACTAACACTACGAGAACGATTCGGTTGGGACGCGCTAAGTCTCCTAAGGAATCATGATCATTGTGTCGTATTCATCACAGCCGCTCTAGTCGCGATCCCATTCGCTGCTTTTTATCCTTTCACGCCGCCCCACTTAGCCAACCTGGGTCTCAAGCGAATTAGCGCTTGGATGTCTCTGGGGCAAGTCTCGGAAGTGATCGCGCTGATTTGCATTGGCGGAATTCTGCAGCGTTGGACATTTAAAAGTGTTGTGTGCGCTGGCATGGTATTTGGAGTACTCCGATATCTGCTTTACGCGACGAACTCAACCGTTTGGGTTTTACTGGGACTAGCACTTCACGGAGCAGCCTTCACGTTCACGTATATCAGCACACAAATCTACTTAGCAGAGAACATCGAAGCTACTTGGAGAACACGAGCACAAGCTTTACTTAGCTTGATGACTGGCGGGCTTGGAAATCTTGCTGGCTATCTCTATTGTGGAGCATGGATGGCCATGTGCACAGTTGAAGATTTTGTGCAGTGGGGTCAATACTGGTTCGGGCTGAGCGCGTTGGTCATGATGGTGCTTGTCTACTTTTCTTCAAGTTTTCATGGGAAATGCAGAGTTGTAAGCACCGATGCATAAGTTTCTTGGCACAACCATGTAGCAGCGTCTCACCAAGGGTACTAACCATCTCTCTAGCGATCATTATTGAGCAAGCCCTGAGCGTCTAGGATGAGACGGCCCAATTGGACGTCGACTACACGTTCTTTTGCGAGCTTTCGTCGTTTCAGTTCATCGACCAGCAATTCAAGTCTTCGTTTGATGGATTCCGCTTCCAACTCCTGGCGAGCCAACTGAGTGTCATATTGCTCCGCCAACAGTTGCTTCAAAAACTTTTCGTTGTTCGCTGCCGATTCTCCTTGGCCCTTGCTGGCGAAAAGCGCCTTGACGACGTCTGCCTTCCATATCGTTTGGCAGATGATATCGGTAACGAGTTTGATTTCGGGTTGTGAGAGCCTTGCAGAGGCTTTTGTCTTAGGCGTTCCAAGAGACGTAAAAGGCCTCATCAACGGCGGCGGCCCCCCGGACATACTTTCCCCACTGAATCCTCCTGGCATTCCTCCTGCGCCGTAACCGCCAGGCAATCCAGCGCTGTCTCCTCCTCCTGGCATCCCTCCCGACATTCCTGGCATCCTTGACATCGCAGTCTTGTTGGGTTGTTCTATCATTAACTCGATTCGAGTACGGTCATACTCGATTCGAGTACGGTCATTGACCTGCTCGCTGTCAAACAAGAATGCGTTTATATTGATCGCCAAACGTTCGGGCGCTTGATCGCTGTTTACAGCGTCTCCGTATCCACCGTCGCCCATGCCGCCTCCGGCGTAGCCTCCAGACATACCCCCAGCCCCATAGCCGCCGGGCATTCCCATGCCACCGTCATAGTTGACGTACGCAAGTTCCTTAGGGCGAAAAGATTGATAGGTATATCGGAACGAACGAACCCGGGTCGCTCGATAGGGTTTGTCGTCTACCGTATAAGATAATGCTGGACGCGATATCGCATCTTCACTGCCACTTCCCATTTCGCCGTCCATGCCACCAGCTCCCATTCCGCCATATCCTTGATTTACTTGACCAAAGATCTGGGTCGGCAACGCGATTAATAGGACGATTGATAGTGTGGACATCTCAAATAACTTTCGACTTTTCATAGTATTCTCCGATTTGGTTAGTTATGTGTAGGCAGTCAGCCTATCATTCTCAAAGTGACAGGCTGGAAGCGCTGGAAGCCTATCCTACGGGTTTCAGTTCGGACTCGAGCCGTTTTGTATCTTGCTTTAACCGAGTGACCTCCGGGTCCATTCGATCGATCGGGATCACGACATCTTGCGGTCTAACGTTTGACGGTTCCATCGCCCGCACCATCCATTTTGTTTCGTGATCTAGACGACTTAGTTCACGGTCGATCGCGTGAAAATTATCAAAGATACCTACTGTATTTTCGTAGGCCGCTTCGTTCACTGATTCCGTTTCAATCGATTTACTGCTTGTCTGTGATGCGCTTGACTCTGAACCAATTGCTTCATGCGACCGTTGAGTTCCGACTGAATTGCCCGAAACTTCCGTGAATGGTTTCTTAAACCAATTTCCAGTCCACGTTCCATTGGGTTCGAAAAGTCCAATACACAGAATGAGAATTGCAGCTAAACCGATCGCGGCGCCCCAACGCACCACACGAGGCCGACTAAACGAAGTCCTGCCCGGCAGGCAGGACCTACACTTATATAACCGGCGAGGCGAACGGGATAGTTCAAGCATCTTATCTCGCAGCTCCTTGGCGGATGAAAATCGATGCTGAGGATTCTTGGCAATCAAACGATCGACTAGCCGAGAAATCTCCAATGGGATTTCAGGGTCGATTCGATAGAGTGGCAAATGCGCTGCATTGCATACTCGATGCAGTATTGCCATCGGCTCCGCCGCCCGGAACGGAGCGTGTCCGGCCAACATCGTATAAATCAGAGAACCCAACGAAAAAAGGTCGCTGCGTGCATCGACCGATTCTCCCTTTGCCTGCTCCGGCGACATGTATTCTGGCGTCCCCGTGAGTATGCCGCTTTGAGTCATCGTCGCGGCATCGAGAACTCGAGCCAGACCGAAATCGGTAAGCAAAGCACGCGAACAGTTGGCTTCAAGAAGTACGTTTCCTGGTTTTATGTCCCGATGAACCAAGCCATGCTCATGAGCTGCCGAGAGAGCGTCGGCGAGCTGGCTTCCGATTTTCAACGCATCTTGCCAAGGCATCGATCCGTGTTCCTGAATCCAAGCGTGAAGCGTTGGGCCGGCAATATACTGCATAACCAGAGCAGGCACGGGCCCGTCGTGAACAACATCGTACATCGGAACGATATGGGGATGAGCCAACGCAGCGCTGGCTCGCGACTCACGAACAAATCGTTCGCGGGCAGCACCAATCGGAATTAGATGCAACGCTAGAGTCTTGATCGCCACAACGCGATGAAGCTCGGTGTCATGGGCTCGGAAGACAAGCCCCATGCCGCCTCGTCCAACGAGTTGTTCGAGCTCGTATCGCCCAATGCGTCCGAGCAATTCGGGATGACTGGAAGCTTCGAGCAGGCTTTGCAGTTGCTGAATCTCATGGGCGACCAGAACATCCGCACCGGCGGTAGTCATCTGCTCGGAAGAGGTCAGTGGGCAAACGCGTGAACTAATCCGAGCGGCAATGGGATCCAGTTCGCAGGATAAAAACTGCTGAGCTTCGTCCCACCAAGATTCCTGGCCGGCGACAAAATTCAAAGTCGCTTGGCAATCCGAACAAGACTCCAAATGGGACGCGAGCATTGGATTTGGGTCACGCATTGCTTCAAGGCACTCGCGAAGCACTTCGGGACTTGGACAAGGCATCGATTTGCGTTTCATAGTTTGCCTCCCGATTGAGAAAGTAGTTTCGCGGGGTCTATGGCTTTCCCTTGTGTTTGATCCCAATCACCAGAGAGCGTTGCGTCAAGGTCTTGGACTTCTTCTCGCAGTAGTTTCAGAACGCGACATCTCGCTACATACAAATTCCCTAGAGGCATTCCGAGTTGCTTCGCGACTTCTTCTGCCGGTTTCGATGCGACGGACGTTTCATGAAAGGCTTGCCAAGTGAGTGCGGAGACGCGAGCTTGAACACGCCGAGCTGCCAAATGGAACAAGGCCGAGCGATACTCATGAGTAAACTCCTCGTCGATTGGATTCGCGGAACGTAGCGAAGCGATGCTGGCTGATTGCAGCCAACTATCGCTGATCAATTGTGTGAGTGGACGTTTTAGCTTTCCGGCGCAAAAGTCGGCGATCATGTTGCGAGCGATTCGGGCAAGCCAAGTTCGAAAACGAGCTCGCTCTCGATCGGGTTCAAATCGCTCGATGGCTCTGGCGACTGCAAAGAGAGTTTCCTGGGCGACATCTTCGGCATCAGCAGGTTGCAATCCCCTGCGTCTGGCCATGGAATACAAGGCAGGAGCGTAGACGTCTGAGAATTCTTGCCAGGCTTGAACATCGGTCGGTTTTGCAAGGCGAAGAATCAGACTGACTCTGGTTTCAGGGAAGTATTGCATAGTTTTTTTGCTCCTCATGAAATACACTCCGCAATTGTCCTTTAACCTTACAGCAAATAGAAAAAAGAACGACAAAAAATCCAGCAGATAACGTGACACTTCTCGCTCAACGCCAGTATACAACTCTTGCGAATGCAATCGTTTCCGTTGGCTTTACGCCAAATGGACGGCAACTGACAGCTACATAAAACGCCAAAAAGAATCCTCCGCTGAAATCCGTCTGGCACGTCTTCGCCGTGCCGGACGGATATAAAGCGTAGTATCATGTATACTCGATTGCGGTCTATTGGAATCGCAACCTTCGATTGACTATTGCCGGAATCCGTTATGAAAAATAAATTTGCACAGTTTCTGCAGTTTGCCTTGGCGTTGGTCTTTCTATTTTGGTCTGGAATGGGGGCGAGTGCAGAGGAAGGGCAATTGTTTCGCGTCATGACATATAATATCCATCATGGCGAAGGGGTGGATGGCAAGCTCGATTTGGGACGGATCGCCACAATCATTAGCAAGCAGGAGTGCGACTTGGTCGCGTTGCAAGAAGTTGATCGCAACACAGCACGATGCAAAAGTGTCGACCAGATCGCCGAGTTAGGTAGGCTCACGGGTATGCAACCCTACTTTGGAAAAGCGATCGACTATGATGGCGGCGAATACGGATTGGGAATATTGTCGAAGCTGCCGGTTGTTGTGAGCAAGTCGATGCATTTGCCCTCGGGAACAAAGCGTGAACAAAGAATTGCGCTCGAGGTGTTTGTAAAGCCACAGAATGGGCCTGGGTTTGTTTTTGTCTGTACACACTTGGATCATAATTCTGGCGAAAACGATCGAGCGATGCAGGGCGCGGAACTCAAGAGATTGTTTGGTCTTGGACCGAGCCAAGCGATTCTAGCCGGTGATTTCAACGCCACACAGGACAAGCCGGAGTTAGAACCCATCTTGAATAAGTGGGTCGATGTGGACTCAAAGGAAATGTCGCCCACTATTCCAGTCCTCAAACCAACGCGAAAAATCGACTACATCTTTTTGCAAAAGGACGCCCTGTGGACGGTTGAATCCGCTCGAGTGCTGAATGAGCCGGTCGCTTCCGATCATTTGCCATTGCTGGCGACCCTGCGCTTGAATACAACCAACAAATAGTTAAACTCGGTCTTTGCTCTGCTTCTTGGTTTGTGTCCCAGTTGCTCTTTGGCCTAATTTACCAAACGACAACAACTATCGCGGTTCGTTTTACACAGCAGAAGTATGACCGCCAAGGGTGAAATGGCTGGATTCACTTTGATAGTTTTGTAAAGCCTGATCAGTAAAACCTGATCATTTGTTGCTTAAAATACGGTGTGGATGAATTGCTTCTGGAGAATCGTTTCCCTCTCGCAATCTCCAAGGACGATTGCATTCGACATTGTCAAAAACATTCTCGTTCCCCGAAGGCCAACGAACGGTAATGCGATCTGCTTTTTGAGCCGATTCCATCCCAACGAGCAATCGTCGGTCGCTGGCAGACAGGTAGCTGCCCCCTCCATTAATAAATCGTGTTTGCTTGCGGTTCGCTGCTTCAATCTCGACTCGCGCACTGATCGCATTTCGATTGCTTCTCTTGCCGTCACCGATCAATTCTAAGGATAGCCAAAAGTTAGGAGTGTTGGTATTGTTGTGCAAGAGCGCGACAGGGCCTGTGTTATGGCTAAATGCCAAGTCAGGCTTTCCGTCGTTATCGAAGTCAGCCCAAGCTAGTCCACGACCGACTCTTGGATTGCGGAAATACGGACCTGAACTAGAAGAGCCGTCATGAAACCTTCCAGCACCCTGACCGAGAAACAATTGCGCATGCTGTGCATACGGAGCTCCGTAGATCTTGGCGGATTCGCGCTCAACATGACCATTGGCCACCGCGAGATCGAGCCGTCCATCCAAATCAACATCGCAGAAAACCGCTCCAAATCCCAGTCGTCCGATACTCGGTGTACCCAATCCCGAACGATGCGTCCAATAATCAAATAAGAGCCCGCCGGCATTTCGATAGAGAACATTTTGCTTGAATTGAAAGTTCGTCACAAAGAGTGATTGCCGACCACTGCCGTCGATATCAGCCGCATCCACACCCATACCCGCAATGTTTTCACCACTTGATCCAAGTCCACAACCACTGAACAATGCTTTCTCAATAAATTGACCATTCCCTTGATTGTGGAAGAGGTATGCAGGTCGCATATCGTTGGCCACATAAATATCTATTTTTCCGTCGCCATCCAGATCTGCAAGAACGACACCAAGCCCTGGCGCCGGAGAGGCCTCGGCAATCCCTGAAGTTTCTGTGACGTCGGAAAAAGACAAGTTGCCATTGTTCCTGAAGAGTCGATGTGACACTGACTCAAACATCGAAGGTGGACAACTGAAAATTGTTTTCGTCTCGTTATGTTCACAACGAGGGTAGTTCGCCATGTTCACTTCGGCGTAGTTGCAAACGTACAGGTCCAAATAGCCGTCCCCATCGATGTCCCCCCATCCGCAACTTGTAGCCCAATGTGGATTGTCTAAGCCTGCCTTAGTTGTCACGTCAACGAATCGTCGACCGTCGTTGCTATCGGACTCGTTGTGATAAAGAATGACGCCTTTCCAATTCGACACCAACAGATCGTCGAATCCATCGTTGTCACAATCACCAACCGCGCAACCCATCCCAAAACCGGCGTGGGCCAATCCGACAGATTCCGAGACGTCCGTAAACGTCTTGTCTCCGTTATTTCGGTACAGCTTGTTTGTCGGCCGCAAACTGCCATTGGGCGACGACGGTAGTGGGCCGACTTGAACGCAGAACAGGTCTTGCAGTCCATCGCTGTTGTAATCGATCCAACCCAATCCGCTCCCCATTGTTTCTAGAATATTGAGTTCGGGTGTAGATGGATCAAAATGGCGAAAGGCGATCCCACTTGTTTGAGTTATGTCTTCGAACGAAGGGCCGTTTCCTGAATCTGAAACAGGTTTCGAGGTAGGGTCGTGAGTCCGTTGCAATTCAGGTGATTGAAGCTCGTAATAGGCAGTTGATGGATTGGAATTACCGGGCAGGACGGGCTGGTTAACCTCTTTTTTCGAATCAACTGCGTTGCGACAATTAGCCAGCAATTGACGTGCAGTTGTGCAATTTCGATCAATCGACACAACGGCTTGCAACAAATCGATGGCTTCTTTAATTTTGCCACAGTTCATGAGCAATTCAGCGCGGCGAGTACGAACAGCCAAACTGTCTAATGCAAAGTTATCCCGTTCAAAATTGTCGCGTTGGACTTGAGCCAAGATTCGTTTTGCTTCGTCGGTTTGGCCTGCGCGGGCCAACGCGAGTCCCAAATGATACCGCGCTTCTTTATGTGTTCCCTTTCCATCTGCGTCGACGGTTCGCAAAAGGGGAATTGCTTTCTCCGCTTCGTTCGCTTCGCAGAAGAGGATAGCCCGCAACAAAAGGCCCGACGTAAATTTGGGTTGCGTTGCTACAAGCTTGTCGAGAAACTCTTTCGCTTCTGTGGTCAAATCCAGCGAGTGGCATACTCGAGCCTGGAGAAACTGCAATTCAGCATCTTCGGGATGGGTCTTGAGAAATTGTCGACACAATAGATCTGCTTCATTGAACCGACCACTCGCTAAGCAAAGAACGATCACATTCTTACCGGTCGACCAATCGCTAGGCTCTAAAAGAACGACACGTTTGCCGTCGTTTAACGCTAGACGCTTTTGTTGTTCTTGCTCGTCTCCTGGCTTGAGTTGCAACGCCCTATTGTGCCGCAGATCCATCCGAAACTTGAACGGTTCCGCGTCCCGTGGTCGTAAAATGCACCATCGCGTAAGAATGGATTCTGCTTCGACAAGTCTTTCGTTTCCGATGAGTCCGATGGAAAGTGATCTCAGAATATCGATGTTGTGAGGATCGCGTTCCAACTCATTTCGGAGCAACGGTTCTGAGTCATGCAAGCGGCCTTGATATGCCGACTGGATCGCATCCGTCAAGCGTTCTTCATTCGCTTTCGATGGTCCAACTTTGGAACCTATGAGTCCACTCCAAGCGAACAAACAAACGCTTAAAACAGCAATCAACAATCCGCCAATGAGGTATCGGCGACGGCGCCACGAAGGAAAAAACGCCGATCCGTGAATCGGCGTTTTTGATGGTTTAGATGCCTTCCTTACACGTTTCACTCAAAAACTACCGTGAGTTCGTTAAGTTCTCTAGCTTCAATGTTGTATTTTTTCTTGAGCGTAAATTCTTGTGCAAACTTGCTATTCCCAGCCGGAAGTATGCCTTCGGCAGCGCCAGCTTCTGGGCGAATTGACACGATGAACTCTCCTTCGACACCCCCCTTGAGCATCTCGCTGGTCGCATCGCTTCGAAGAGCAACGGTGTCGAGCGTGAACGTACCATCTGTTTCGATCGTTCCATAACCTCTGTGTTCAGGATTCTTGACCGATGAAAATGTGATGTTACCGCCCTTAAAAGGCTTGCCGTTTTTAAGAACGACTTTGCCTTGAACAACGTAAGTCTTTGGAAACGCCTCTTTCGAGCATCCAGGCACTAGAAAAACGAGTAACGCTAGACATGGACCTAAAACAAGGCCACTCAAAGTGGTTGAAAAAGGACTAATGGACATCAATTAAATTCCCCAACTACATTTCCATCGGCTGGATTACAAAAATTCCACCACACTTGATCAGCGATACTTCCTGAGACGAATTGCACACTGCCATCCGCGACTCCTATATTCATTCCCCCTACGTGACCGGATTGGCCTCGCGCTGAATCGCACCCCAAGCTCCAATTCGCTCCAACTTGGAACTTCAAACAATTGGTGTAGCCTCCCGTGAATATGTCTTTGCTTGCGGTATTCGTACAAACGAGGGGACGCAGGATCGTATTGGAGTGATACCAATGGGTCGAGCGCGCATTTGCCCCGTTCGGAAGTCCGTTCAATATACAGGTGGCGAACATCTCTGTATACCAAATGGTGTTGCTTGTGCCATCGGTGATGGCACCAAGCCCCTTGTTCCCTTTGATTCCATTTGCATTCCAACCAGGCTCGTCGTTGGTCCCGTCTCCAAACGCATTGTAGTTAGCTCCATAGCTCGAAGCCGTTCCAAAATTCTGTGCGTTGTTTCTGGTTGCGTTGGATTTGCCATTGCTAATCGAGGGGTCTGACGGGCATACGTAACTTGGAATGACAGTTGTATAGGCCCGCGGGACGGGGAATGTGACCAAAGCCGGCAAAGTCCCTCCATTGATTCCCGTGCCACCATCATGAAACGACGGCTGGAGAGCGTTATAAGCGTTTGTCTGCTCGATGAAGGGAAGTAAGTGAGCAAAAATTGTGTACTGGCGTCCAAAAAACGGTCCTGGGGTCTTGGTATTCTGCCAGACAGTTAGGTCCACCGTCGTTCCGCCCGATAGATACGTTGTGCCCTGGGCGTTGATTGCGACAGCCGGTGGCAATTTCTTGTAAGTGTCGTGCAAATTATGGGTCGCAAGTCCCAACTGTTTGACATTGTTTGAGCATTGCATTCGGCGGGCCGCTTCGCGGGCAGCCTGCACTGCCGGAAGCAGCAAGCCGACAAGAATCCCGATGATGGCTATCACCACCAGCAATTCCACCAAAGTGAATGCGGTTCGATGAATTGAACGTTTCATAACTGGTTCTCCAAAAATTAATAGAACAAAAAGTATTGCTGCCCCCATAGAGGCAATCGTACGTGACCACGTTACTGTTCATTACTTTATAGGTCCTGGCGGTAAGAACACAATAGAAATCAACTTTAACACCACACGAAGGTAAAATGGTAAATGCTTTCCTGACGCTGGGACAGCTAAAGCTTAGGGTAGTGGACGAGGCAACGAGTCCCGTATGCGACGCAAATCGCAGG
>JAYTVL010000267.1:0-20778 GCA_043744075.1 Pirellula sp.
TTTTGAGTGAATCGCTTAGAATTCAAGCTGGAGACTGATGCTTCCAAACGTCTTGTAGATCGAATGTGCCTGGGTTTTTGAAACCGTGTGCCAGCGTGATCGCAAGATGTTCATTTCAAACCCGAACCGTCGCATGAGCTGCCTCTCGCAAGCTCGAATTTACTAGGCTGGGATTTTATGATTTCTAATGCAAAGAATGCAAAGATATTTGTGGACGTTGATGTTTCCAAAGCATATCTCGATGTGTATCTACCAGATACTAACGAGCTGCTCAGAATTAAGAATACCGATGATGCAATCAACCAACTTTGTTCGCAACTTGAAAAAAAGAAGCGGCAAGTGATGGTTGTTATGGAAGGGACCGGCGGATACGAATTCCTGTTGATTAAACATCTGGCAAGCCACAAGCTTGATGCAGCGGTTATCAATCCAAAGCGAATTCGCGATTTTGCAAAAGCGATCGGATTGGATGCTAAAACTGACCAAATCGATGCTAAAGTCATATCGAGATACGCTGAGGTTGTTGCACCTAAACCGATGGCAACTAATTCAGACCATGAGCTGAAACACTCGGCGCTCGGCGCTCGGCGCACGACGCAATCAGCTACTCGAACTGATCAATCAGGAGAACAATCGACTCAAGCAATCTTGGGATGATGATGCGAAGCAAAGTATTCGCGAAGTGCTAGAAGTGCTGAAAAAACAAGTGAAAAGTGTTGATTTGCAATTGGCGCAGATGCTTGCAAAGGATACTGGCAACGAAAGGAAAATTGAGATTCTTCAGTCCGTCAAAGGAGTAGGAGCGGTGACGATTTCGACACTGATTGCCGAGCTCCTATCGACGCACCCTGGCACCTATCGACGGGCCTTTGCGAGCTCACAGATTGCAAGCGGACAAGCTATGCGTTAGCCTCACGCTATCTTATCGTGACATTCGCTATCAAAGGACTCGTTCATGAGTGATTGGTTAGACCTGGTTATCGAGATTCGGCCGACGGTCGACTTTGTGATCAAGCTAATTTTGGCGGAGGAAAGGCGAACGCATATTACTTGCCACTTTCTCAATGCTGTGCTGCGATTTCCCGACCCGATTACGTTCGTCAAGTTGCACCCTACCGTTTTCGGAAAAGATTTTGAGAATGACAAGTCAAACATCTTCGATGTCTTGGCTCGCGATCAATACAACCGAACTTACAACGTAGAAATTCAGAGGTTTTATCAGTACTGGCTTGCGGGACGAATCACTTACTACGGCGCAACTCAAATCGTCGAGAAATTGAGTGAAGGCGAAAACTACACCGAGCTTCGTCCGGTAATCAGCATCTGCGTGTTGGATTCGATTTTGTTTCCAAGTTTAACCAGCTATCACAACAACTTTCGATTACGTACGCTCGAAGGATTTGAGTTTACTGATTTGCTGCAAATTCACCTGTTGGAGTTGCCGAAATTCAAGTTGTTGAGCGATAATAAAGTGATTGTCGATCCACTCGATCAGTGGTTATACTTATTCCGAAACGCGGAAGGTTCAACGCCACGAGATTTGTTGAGCCGACTTGCCGACCCGATTTTCCGAGAAGTGATGGAGATTTTAGTAATGATCCAACAAACGCCAGAACAACGCCGCCTATACGAACTTCGCATTAAAGCCGAACGGGACGAGGAAGCACGCTTGCTTTCCGCCGCGTTGGAGGGAGAAGCACGGGGAGAAGCACGGGGAGAGGCACGGGGAGAGGCACGAGGTGAAGTCAAGCTGATTCAAACTCTCCGGTCAATCCTCCGCCTAAGCGAGTCGTCGGACGAGGATCTAGCAGGTAAGAGTCTGAACGAGTTGCGGAGGATCGCGGAATCCCTTCAACTACAAATTCACAAGCGATCGAGTTAAAGGAAGGAACAGGGGGTCCTAAAGGGAACATTGGTGCACAACACAACGTTTTGTCAGTGGTATTCAACCACCCTTTTTCAAGCAACTACACTGGCGGGGCAAATTTTGGGTTCTGCGATGGACACGTTCAATTCATTAGTGTCTGCCAGCGGGCGACTACAAGGTCGTGAAGATGCAAATGTTTGGAATGAAGCGTTGCTACTCTCGCGGCATCTTATCAAGTTCCGATTTTAGAAAATCGATCCCATCGGACTCATTACCAAAAACACCATCTAATTGTGCTTGGTAGCACGTTTCCAAAATCGAATTGAACCACCGCGCTGGTGTATACCCTAGCTGAAGCAAGTGACGTCCCATGACGATGCGACCGGGTTTGGCGAGGGAGACATTCGTCGATTCTGCCACTTGCATCAGGCGAATCAAAGATGCCGAAATCGTCGTTGGTAATGGCGGCCTGCCCGCCAAGTCCGCTTCAACTAGTCGCATCAATTGCACGATCGAAGCGTTTCCCAAACGAACCGATAGCCTTCTGACTGTGCGAGGCG
Source organism: Pirellula sp. (assembly GCA_043744075.1). GTDB lineage: Bacteria > Planctomycetota > Planctomycetia > Pirellulales > Pirellulaceae > JBKCUI01. The sequence goes on from JAYTVL010000267.1 coordinate 2,428, forward strand.
TTGCTTCCGACTGGACATGCACGAGGTGTTCCGCAACGAGCGGCTGAATTATCTCAATATAGTGCCTTGGGCATCCGATGCTAGTCAAGAAGGAATCCGTGAGCGGTACACCCACCGAAGCGTGACTAGGTGATCGCCAACGGTCGTCAATGAACTCGGTGGTCGAGGGCTTGCCAAGATCATGGCACAGAGCAGCAAACATCAGTATGACTCGCTCGTCGTCTGGCAAACTCTCGCGATCTGCTATTCGGGCCGCGGCATCGCAAACGTGAAGGGTGTGAATCCAAACATCTCCTTCTGGATGCCATATCGGGTCTTGTTGGACTCCTAACAGGGCTGCTAGCTCGGAGTAGTGTTCAATCCAGCCGCAGACTCGCAATACCTTCAACCCCTGACTAGGGCGTTTGCCGCGAGTTGCCCATTTCAGCCATTCGTTCCAAATTCTCTCCATGGCCAACGACGAGTATTCATGACTCAAGGATCGGCACAGTTCAATTGTGTTGCTCGTCATAACTGCATCGAATCGAGCTGCGAACTGCATCCCCCTCAAAACTCGAAGCGGATCTTCTGCGAAATGTTCACTTGTTGCGCGGAGCACTCGTTGCTCCAAGTCGGGAATGCCGCCATGTGGATCGATAAGCGTCTGGTCGTGCAGGTTGCGATAGATGGCGTTCATCGTGAAGTCGCGTCGAAGGGCTGCCTCGGCAACGCTCAGCGTATGATCCACATCCACTTGAAAACCACGGTGTCCGCGGCCAGTTTTGCTTTCGCGACGTGGCAACGTGAAATCAAGATCGTCCCCTTGTGTTGTTCGGAGTTTTAGGACTCCAAAGGAAACACCGACCTCGTTAACGCGTCCGAACCGAGATAAGATTTTTGACAAGGTGGGCGCATCGAGATGAAAAACTTCGATATCGAGGTCTTTGTTCTCATGTCCTAACAGTTGATCTCGAACGCAGCCACCGACTTCATACGCAATACCTCCAGCCTCAGCTATGGCTTGGATGATCTTTTTCAATTGGCTCATTGCTTGAAAGGACTCGACTAGAACCCGCGGCGTTGTACGTATTGCGGTGTATAAGTTGGCCGAGTTTGGTAGACCGGCGGAGAATAGTGAAACTCTTCACGGACCACAACCGGAGATGGTTGTTGGTATGTTCGGTAAACCGTGTTGGGCTGCTGATAGACGGGCGTACCTCGTCCGCCGGTTTGCATAATGTTGACGACGTAGTCGCTGACCCCTTCTTGGTTCATCAGAATTACATCGTTCACGTCCGGTTGCATCGCTACACCATTGGATTGGATGTGAGCAACGATCACCGCATCGCTTACGCCGCTTCGTGTCATATTGATGACTTCCGCGGTCGTTACAGGCCGTCGATTGACTACCACCCGTTGCGTCGGCACTTGGACATAAGTGCGATGTTCATGGTAAGTCGGATAAGCAACTTGAGGTTGGTAATATTGTTGTCGGTAGGCTTGGTCGCGACTGTTTCCAATGACACCTCCAGCAATTGCCCCTACGGCACCACCTATCAAGGCTCCTTCCGCCGTCTCATGCTTTTGATGACCTACTACGCCGCCTAATAGCGCACCCGTTACACCGCCTAAAAGTGCCCCATCCCTAGTTTGATTCTGCCCAAAACTAGTGCTAGCAAAAGAACAAATTAGTGCAGAACATATACAAAGGCTTTTTGCAATACGCATGGTCAGGCTTCCAAGGGCTGAATTGTTTGAAAAGCCACGGACCGAACCCAGGTCGAGGCATTCAACATCTTCGATACGGTATCGGCGTTTCCGTGTCGAGACTGAATAAAACCATTTTCGAGCGCCACGGTTTATCTTGACTCACTGGATTTGCTTGCAAAAACATGGTTTAGAGGGCTAACCTGTGCAAAGCCGGGTCCAATGCGGTTCAATGATTTCGAGTGCTCGTCGATGGAGCTGACCGTTGGTCGCGCAAATACTGCTACTTTGATGCAACGGGAGGGATTGCCCGTTGCAGTCTGTTGCACGACCACCCGCTTCCTTTAGAAAAAGCTGACCAGCTGCGTAATCCCAAGGATGCAGTTTGTACTCAAAAAACAAGCCGTATTGGCCACAGCCTACGTTGCATAGATCCAACGCGGCTGCACCGAAACGACGCATGCCGTGGATGTTGTTTCTAAAAAAGTCTCCGATGGTATCAAGCGTCGCCTGCATCATGCGACCCCTATCGTAGTAAAATCCGCACAAGATCATCGCTGCATCGATGCGATCGGCTTCATCGACTCGCTGCTGGGCTCCGTTATGCCACGCTCCTTGTCCACGAACGGCCAGATACAAGTCATCTCGGATCGGATTGTAGACGATTCCGAGTTCAGGTTGGCCCTCTTGGTAGTAAGCGACCGATATCGCGAAGTGCGGAATGCTATGCATGAAATTGCTTGTCCCGTCCAACGGATCAATGATCCACAATTTCTTTGAGTCTGCGCGATCGCTATGGGATTCTTCTGAAATAATCGCGTGATCAGGATGGCGATCACGAATCGTATTGACAATCGCTAGCTCGGACTCAAGGTCCGCTTCCGTGACAAAATTGGCAAGACCTTTAGTTTCGATTCGAACTTTGGTTTGAAATCGTTCGCGCAAGACCTTGGCTCCGCGTACCAATGACTCCATTGCCGTCTCCAACAACGGGTGATGAACCGGCGAACTCCGAAGCACTTCTTGATCGTTCAACTGACCACCTTAATCCATTCTGGGTGTTGATATGGAGGAAATTCCGAAAACTTTGCGTTTACTAACGCGAGCGACAGTTTGAAATCTACCTGTAAATTGGGTGGCACGCCCTGAGGTACGTTCGGGCGTGTGAGTCGCTAGAAATCTATGCCACAATTTCCACGCCCATCGCTGTGATTTTATTGAATCCGAAGAAAGTACCCGTCACACTCCGTGTGACGTTTCCTCAAAAACCAAAGGTTTTTGAACTGCGGACATCACGCGGAGCGTGATGGGTACTATAAAATCACAGCCTCTGGGCGTGCCACCCGGTCCCTTGGTATATTCCGGTCTGCCGCTCGCCTTAGTACATTTGTGCGACGCAATTGCATCATTGCAACTCAACGCCGTTTTTTTGCCGTTCATGTCGAAGCAAGAATTATGAAGATTGAATCAGTCGACTTATATTACCTCTCGATGCCCGAAGTGCTCGACATCGGCGATGGAAGCCAGGATGCTTTACTTGTTCGTGTCGCTGCCGGTGAACATGTCGGTTGGGGAGAATGTGAGGCAGCTCCTCTCGTTTCAATCGCGAGTTTGGTCTGTCCGATGTCACACAGCGCTTGTAAACCAGTCGAGGCATCGGTACTAGGTCAGACCATCGATAGTTTCGATGACATTCGGAAAATCGGCAAATTAGTCCGGGCCAATAGTTTGGATTTGCTACAAGCCGATCATACTTTCTCTGGAATCGACATCGCGTTGTGGGATTTGTTGGGGCGACGATTGGGTGAGCCGGTTTGGAAATTGCTCGGTTATGATAAGTGTTTTGGCAAAATGCCTTACGCATCGGTCTTGTTCGGAGATACTGCCAATGAGACCCTCGTTAAAGCCAAGACGATCGTTAAACAAGGTTTCCGTGCGGCAAAATTTGGTTGGGGAAAATTCGGATTAGACAGCGTCGACGACGACCGAGCGCAGCTGCATGCAGCCCGTGAAGGACTCGGTAAAGACGGAATCCTCTTGGTCGACGCGGGCACTGTTTGGAATACGGATGTTGATGCCGCTCGAGCGCGGCTGAAGGTTCTAAAGGAAGTGCGAGCAACCTGGCTCGAAGAACCCTTTGTGTCGGGTGCATTGTCTGAGTATCACATGCTATCCATGGAGAGTGCACCTGTTGGCTTGGCTGGCGGTGAGGGATGCCATAACTTCCATATGGCCAAACACATGATCGACCTTGCCGGACTCCAATTTGTTCAAATCGACGCAGGTCGTATAGGTGGAATTACCATTGCAAAAGATGTGGCAGACTACGCTGCCGCCAAAGGAGTCACCTACGTCAACCACACATTCACATCTAATCTAGCGCTGTCCGCATCTCTACAGCCCTTTGCAGGACTGGAGTCTCACACCATCTGCGAATTCCCGACGGAACTCAAATCGTTAGCGATGGCTATGACCAAAAATCATATTGTCCCCGACGAAAATGGAATTCTGCATGTACCCGACGCGCCTGGCCTCGGCATCGAACCGGACCTGCAAGGCATCGGACCTTACTTGGTCGAATCCGAAATCCGCGTCCGTGGAAAACAACTGTACAAGACGCCACCGCTGCGATGATTGCAGACTGAGTTTTCAGTTTTCAGTTTTCAGTGCTCAGTGCTCAGTGCTTACATCAAAACTATGAATATTTATACTGCGTTTCTCCGTCCACTTTTATTCTCACTTAATCCGGAGAGGGTGCATCATTTAGCGGTAGAAGCCTGCCGCTTCGCGGGATCAATGCCATCGGTTCCGCAACTATCTCGAGCATGCCTGGAGTACTCCGCGCCGGAGCTTGAGACAGAGGTGGCGGGGTTGCGATTCGCAAATCCGATCGGGTTAGCTGCCGGCTGGGACAAGAGTGGGCGTGCGCTTCGGATGTTGGATCACCTAGGGTTCGGATTTGCAGAGATCGGATCTATCTCAGCTCGTCCGTCCATTGGGAATCCAAAGCCACGTCTCTTTCGTTTGCCTCAAGATCGCGCGATCGTGGTTAACTATGGACTGCCAAATGATGGTGCGGAGGTCGTCGCTGGTCGCCTAGGATTGTATCGCTCTAGAGCACCGTTGGGCGTGAACATTGTAAAGACAAACGACGGTCCAGATGCGCCGGCATGCAGTGATGATGATATTTTGTCGGACTATGAAAGAAGCGTCGAATTGATGAGTCGCTACGCGAGTTATTTCTCCCTAAACCTAAGCTGTCCGAATGCGATAGACGGGGCAGATTTTTTTGCAGCGCCCGGCAGTATTTCGCGATTGCTGGAACGACTTGAGTCGCTCAAAGTTGCGTGCCCAGTCTTCTTAAAAGTTGCTCCGAATCCTGATCCTGCCGGCTTGGAGCAACTGCTCGTTGAATCGGAACCATTCGACTTTGTGCATGGATTTATTTTTAATCTGCCGTCAGGCAAGCCTGCGACGCTCCAGACCAATACTGCACAGGCCATTTGGAGTAAGATGCCCGGCGCGGTGGCCGGCAAACCGGTCGAACGACTGATCAACACTTGTATCCGTGAGCTCTATGCCAGGATACCGAGAGGACGTTTTGTGATTATCGGCGCCGGAGGGGTCTTTAATGCGGAGGATGCATACCAAAAAATTCGGTTAGGTGCATCGCTTGTGCAAATTTACTCGGCTCTGATCTATGAAGGCCCCTATGTTGTAAAACGAATAAACAAAGGTCTTGCTGCCCTGTTGAAACGTGACGGATTAAAGCATGTGAGCGAAGCCGTTGGAACGGGGAATTCGCAACGCGAATAGTTCACTTAGGCGAGCTGCGGTTACAAGAATACCAAACGTAGCAGGAGTCGCAAGACTTCTGATTGTAATTGAATGAAGACACTGAACTCTGTTTCTAAACGTAGCATAGGCATCTTGCCTGTGAGGGATTATGCAGGAATCTCAGGCTGGAAGCCTAAGCTACGTTTGCGACTAACTTATTCCGATTTCCGGCTCTTGTAAACTGATCGCGTGTGTGAACCTCCCTGCGGAGATGGGCTAGTGACGCTAGAGAACTCACCGATCTTGGACAAAACACCCCACGCTGAAAGCAAGTCTGCCCCAGTTAGTTCATAGCCGCTGGATAGGGATGAACCAAGCAGTGAATCGTCCATGCTCTCCATTCCCTCAATAATTGCGTAACGTACCCATGGACGTGCAAATTCAAAAATCCTGCCCAAGTCGACATACGAAGCACTCGACTGCCTAGCGGAAGGGACGATTACTCCATTGCCAACCGATAACTTAGTTACCGCTGCCAACGACATTGATTGCTTATCTGAATAATTCTTGATCAAATAGTTGCCTGCGTACAAAATCTGCGGCATCATCTCTTTGGGGACCGGACAGTCATCCGGTATCGCATAACCATACTTTTCGCCCATGCTTGAGTCTGACTTGATTGGCCGAGGTACTTTATAGTTTGCTGGAATGGCGTCTTCGTATTTTTCTCGGATCAACTCAACGATCTCGTCACACATCTTAAATAGATCCTCGAACGCATCTTTAAGCAGCGGCTTGTTCTTGATGCCGATTACGCTGGCAATCTCAGGTAGAGGTAACGGATCAACTGATGGCGACATTTCTTTGGACCATTTCTTTGCAGACAAATTTCCACCGCTGACAATAATCGCCTGCTCGCCTGTAATCGCCGGTAGGAATTTCTTCTCCCAAGTATCAGCCAAGCGGACCAAATATGGCCAAATCATGTTCGTAGTGGATTGGATTTCTTCAAGCTTTTCTATTGCATCCTCACCATTCTCCTCTAACCCTGGAATAATCGAACTGGCACTCTCGATCGCTTCGCTCCAATCCAGTTCGCATGCTTCATCAAACCGAGTTTTGAGCTTCTGCACTATCTTTCGACAGAGCTGGAAGAACTCTAGTCGGTCCTGAAGTCTGCTTGCCACGAACAGCATGGGATCTCCGCCCGTGTGTTCTAGAGAGATCAAAGGCGAACTTGCGTCTGAAACCATGTCCATGGTACGTGAGTAGTCATGTCTTTCCCATCCGTTCGCATTCAAATAGGAAAGTGAAGTCATTCCCTTGAACTCGGGAACCATTTTCGCAATGGTTTCATCGAGCCAATAGCAATCGGACACGATCTCCTTGATAAAGTCCAGAATTTCACTGTCGTCATCAAGCGCTTGAATAACCGGACCGATGTTTGTGGTGAAGTTTCGAGAGAAGAAATTTTTGAGATTCGCTTCGAAAGCGGCTTTCGCAAGTGCATCGGAAGTGAAACTTACGGACGTAAGTGGCTGCGACAACGCTTCGCGAACCGAGTTCATTTCTGGATGTTCGAGAAGGGATTTTCCCTTGCCCAATTCCAGAAGTGCTTTGCCGGAGGGACTAAAGCCTAATACAAAAAATCCATCAAGCATGCCAATTGTAATTGTGATACTCTTCTTTTCAAGAGCCTCTTGCACAAGATCCCTAGACTCTTCGTCAAACGATTCATTGGTTGGAATGGAATCCCATGGGATCTGAGTTCCATCCAATTTCAATTGAAGTCGATTGCCACGCGCATCGTCAATGCGGACTAAATTCTTAAGCACCAACGCGCCCGCCGTACTCGATCCGACACCAAACTGTAAAACGGCCTCAAGCTGATCGAGTTTGCCAAGTGCTAAATCTTCATCTTTACAACGGGCTCCAATCACAAACGTCGGTAACGTCAAAGAGTCTGCTAATTCGATTGCTTTCTTGATCATTGCTCCGACTTTCTCTTCGGCAGATTCATCAATGTTAAGCACTCGAGAGCGTGAATCGTCGTTCAGTTTCCCTTGAGCTTCGTACCATTTAGACAGGTTCTTGTCACCCAAAAAAAAGACTTCGGTGGTGGTCAGTTCTTTGATGAACGCCAAAGCTTCTTTTGCGTTCGGATTTTCAAAGAAGATCCGCAGGTCAAAACCGATGCCGCTGCGATTGGACCATTCTGATCGAAGTTGTTCGATCGCATGCTCGACCGCAGGAACCTCAAGGAATTCCTTGACAACCGGTCCAGCGACGAACCGGTCCCACTGTTCTTGCATCCTTAGTGAAACACTATAGACGTCAGCGTCCATGGGAGCCAATTTCAAAGAAGCAATTGACGTTGAATCCTGGCCAACAGCTTTTGAAACAAGATCGCTCGAAAGGAATCCAGCAAACAAGTACAAAACGAATAAACAAGTCAATTGAAACCGCAGGGAAAACAAATTCACGATCACACACTCCTTTTTCTCAACGCATTATATTTCAAACTGGTCTAGCTCATCCATCAATTGATCGATGTTTGGAAATTCCGCATTGTCAGACACAACGGATACCGTCGGCCTTGATATTTCAACTCTATTCTTCAAATGACTGACTATTTCCGTTGGCATGTCAGCAGTCGTTGCCTTTTGTCGAGGTGGCTGCTCCGTTGTTTTAGGGGACATCGTTGTTTCATGGGACATAGGTACCGGTTTGCCACGATGGATAGGAGCCCCGATTGAAAAGACTGGTGTCGATCTGGCTGTAAGCAAATCCTTGAGGGTTTTGATGGTGGCATCAACACTCATGTTGGTCGAAAGCGAAATGAATAAGATCTTCTTGGATGGATGAAGCCCAACGTCACCGCTAGTTGTTTTCGGGCTGCCATCCACTGGAATGATTTCAACGGCTGGGATGCCTAATCGATGCAAATGCGTGCATACATATTGAGGTGACTCCCAGGTGGCGAGCGCAAAGTCCCCTTTCAGACCTTCTATACAGAGGTGATCCGTCGTCTCCAATTCGATCGACTTCAACTCAGCTATAAGGGTCGCGTCGAGTCCACTCTCCATCACGATGCGAGTGATGAGTTGCTCCTCATAGTCTGCGATGGAGCCGGAACGGCGTTCGTGCTGACTAATAACCACGGGAATCCGAACTGACATACGATGCTGAGGGCTTTCTGCAATGAAACGAACAAAGGCGGGTAAAACCTACCAGCTATTGTACTCATTCTGCAAGTGCAACTTCTTGGTTGCTTTGAGTGAACAATTGTTCTTGTGCTGCGATTGATACAGGAACAATTGCTGCTTGCCCTGGCTTCACGCCCATTACCACTCACTTTGTAAATTTTGAGCCTCAATGCGCTAGCATGAGGGCCGGATTTGCAAGTGATAATTAGCCTTCCAGCCCGCACGCTAGCGCGTTGCGGCTCAAAGTGAGTGGTTGCGGCACTAGCGCTTTCGACTCAAAGCGCGTCGAATTCGACCTCGAATAGCTTCATCATACCATGCACGTCGCCGGAGGCTAAGCCAGCAGAGTACCATTTGACCCGTTGTTGTGAAGTTCCATGTGTAAACTTTTCTTTTCGAACCCGGCCCTGGGTCAATTTGTCGTCGCCGATTTGATTGGCTGCGTTCATTGCCTCACCTATATCGCCCGAATCAAGAATACGCTTGGTTTCCTGGGCGTGTTTTGCCCAAACTCCCGCCAAGTAATCTGCTTGAAGCTCCAGCCGGACACTCAGCTGATTGCTTTCAACCTCTCCAGCACGCCTTTGCATTGTCTGAATTTTCGCAGAAAGCCCTAGTTGGTTTTGTACGTGGTGGCCGATTTCATGTGCGATGACATAAGCCATTGCAAAATCACCTGGGGCGTTAAACCGCTTCTTTAATTCACGGAAAAAATCAAAATCCAGGTAAACATTGCTGTCGCCAGGGCAATAAAACGGACCGACCGCGGCCGACGCTTCACCGCACGCCGAACGCACTAAGCCCTTAAATATCACTAACTTTGGTTCTTGATATCGAGCGCTTAATTGCTCTCGAAATAGTTTGCTCCAAACATCCTCTGTGTCCTTCATTACCACCGAAACAAACTCCACTAGCGGGGCATCGGCATCGTTTTCCGGGGTCATTTTGGCACGAGCAGCAGATACTTGCTCCTGTTGTTGGCCAACTTGCTCCATCAACTGCTGAGGATTTGCCCCGAGAAACATCATGATCAGCATCAGCACAATCGATCCGACCCCACCTCCGGCCACTATGCCACCCGCGGCCATTGCCATTCCCCGTCGATCCTCAACATTTGACGACTGTTCCCGGCCTTCCCATTTCATAAATCACTACTCCTATTCAATTAATTCAAATAGCCCAAAAGCGAACCCAGCCGAACCGGAGAGACGCCAACAACCCATTGAAGTTGTAATGTAACAAATTTTCAAAAAAAAGGCCACGTAGATCAGCCTGTCCTCAGCCTGAATTCGCTGCGGCGAGCAATAGGGAGACAGTAACGATCCCCCGAGATAAACTCGGCGGCATTCATTCATGCCGTCGGCTTTCTGCTTTATGCCGGTGGACCAGAAAAAATCGAAAAAATTTGGTTTATTGGAAGATACCGTTTGCTCCGCACAGAGTAGCGGTAATAGTTCCGCATCAAGAAATCTGAGCGGTCTACGCAATCTAGTCTTAGTGCGTCGACGGTGACGAATAATTGGGTCTCTCCGAATCAAGATGGCACACGAGGCTGCGGTGTTATACGACAGGTTGCCTGCCGAGTCGTGGTTCAAGACGAAGCGACATCGGTAGTTTGAGGAATGCTGGGTGCGGTAGCGAATGCCGGGCATGCTCATCAAATTATCCCGCACAAAAAATAGCAGACGAAATTATTCTTCAAACTCAACTGGGCAGGACTGTCCGAACGCTTGAAAAGATAGGAACATAAATGAGCACCGCCACTCTTGCAGTCAACACTGGAACCTTCGCCTATCTCTGCAACTTCGTGCGCGAGAAGTCAGCTATCGTATTAGCGCCAAGCAAAGCCTACTTGGTCGAATCTCGATTGAATCCTGTCGCCCGCGAAAATGGTCTATCTTCGTTGGACGAACTCGTTGCCGCCTTGAAGAAACCGGGCAGCCGAAATTTAGCGACGCAAGTCATCGACGCAATGACCACGAACGAGTCGAGTTTTTTTCGTGATTTGCAATCGTTTGAGGCACTTAAAACAGTCATCATTCCTAAGTTGATGGAAAAGCGAGCCAAGGAGCGGACACTCAACATTTGGTCAAATGCTTGTTCAAGCGGCCAAGAAGTCTACAGCATCGCGATGCTTCTTCGCGAGAGCTTTCCTGCGCTAGGTGGTTGGAAAGTAAAGCTAATCGCCAGCGATCTATCAACCGCAATCCTCAAAAAAGCTCAGGAAGGAATTTTCAATCAAACGGAAGTCAACCGCGGTCTGCCGATGCCGATGCTCTTGAAATACTTCACCAAGAGCGGGCTTCAATGGCAGATCAAAGAGGACGTCCGGAAATCGATTGAGTTCCGTGAAGTCAATTTGATCGAGAGTTGGCCGCCCACGCTGCCGACAATGGACATTGTATTCTTGCGGAATGTTTTGATTTATTTTTCTCCCGAAACAAAGGCCACTATTCTCAATAAAGTCCATCGCATGTTGCGACTTGATGGATGTCTCTTTCTCGGCGGAGCTGAAACGACGATGAATTTAGATACAAAGTTCGTGAGAACACCGATTGGAAAAGCTACGTGCTACCGTCCTGGGTAGAAAGTGGGATAGGCTTCCAGCTGGCTTCTAGCCTGTCAAGCTGAAAATGACAGGCTGGAAGCGCTGGAAGCCTATCCCACTGAAGGGTCGGACATCTCGTTTTGTTCGAAGCCTCGCTTGCGAAGCAAACACGAATCGCAATGGCCACATGCCCTGCCCATTTCGTCTGGGTCGTAGCATGAAAAAGTTTGTGAGTAATCTACACCTAGCGTCAAACCAAACCGGATGATCTCTGCCTTGGTCATGTCGATGAGAGGCGTGTGTATTTTAAGCGTTCGCCCCTCAACCCCTGACTTAGTCGCAAGATTTGCCATCTTCTCAAAGGCGGCAATGTATTCCGGCCGGCAATCGGGGTAGCCACTGTAGTCCAATGCGTTCACCCCAATGAAAATGTCGGCGGCACCGAGCACTTCCGCCCAACCCAGCGCATAAGACAAAAAAACCGTGTTCCTTGCTGGAACATAGGTGAGTGGAATTTCGGGACCAATGTCGGAGTGATGTGCATGCTTCGGTACCAAAAGTTTTGAATCTGTCAGTGCACTACCGCCGATGGCTCCTAAGTCGATATTGATAACTACATGTTTTGCCACGCCCGTTTTGTTAGCAATGATCGAAGCTTGCTTGAGCTCAATCGCATGCCGCTGGCCATATCGAAAGCTGATCGCGTAAGGCATAAACCCGCGATCTTTGCAAATTGCTAAGCAAGTCGCAGAGTCTAGTCCACCGCTCAGAAGAACGACGGCTGGTTTTGCCTGTAAGGTCATATGTGCGCGTGAAACAAGCTGAAGTGCATATCTTTTCAAAAATTCATCGCTTGGACGACCTCCACGCGTTACTTCTCATCCGTCGGCGTACCCTCGGTAACGGCTTTCTCTTTGACAAGTGTATTATCGACCTTCGGCGGTTGTAAGCACCCATGCATGAGATTTTTCGTTTAACCGCGTGGGCATCGCCCCGCGCTTTCGCTAGAAAAACGCGGCCCGAGCACGCGGTTAAACAAGTGCGGACAGTCACTTCCCCATGCTGAAAGCCCCAATGCAACTCAAGAAGATCAAGATCACCGCCGCTACGATCAACAGGATCGAGACTAGAAATGTTACCAATAGAGACACAACAAAGGTAACAAAAAGACTCGCAGGGCGAGGTGTTCCCTTGCTAGGGAGGGAAACCGTTCCTCGAAATATCGTGACCGCAAAGGCGGGCCCGATGAAAATGGCAAAAGGAATGAGGAGCCCTTTATCTTCAACCGCAAGACCTATCCCGATTAGCAATGACAAAAATACGCAAAGACCTAAGAGCACACTAAAGACAACATCCCAAGTCGTCATCTGTGACTTCGGCGACTCCAACGTTTTAAGGTTGTCTGAGACCGCGAATGGGTTCGGTTCGGACTTGTTTTCGTAACAGAGCCAACACTTGCCCTCTTTCGTTTGCGATAACGCTCCGCAATGAGAGCAAACATTCGTCGCTAAGACGGGAGGAACACTCATGATGCCACCTTTTCCTTGCTGAGGTCCGCACGCTCTAGAAACGCATCGGCCATCCTCCGCGGAGTTCGTACTAACTGTCCAAGCACGACTCCGGTGGACCCAATCGAGCACAATGTAATCGCTTGCGTCAATATGGGCGTACTGTGTTTCGAGTCAAACCAAGTCACATCGACGGATCCGACCAAGAGCATGTAGCAAATCATGGCCCCCAGCGTTGCAAACCAAATTAGACCGATACGGAATCTAAGCGAAGCAATGGCCAGCACTAAGAACATCGCCATCACCAATGGGCTACTTGGTCCATGGCTCAACCAGGCAAGCATAGTAACTAATCCAAGATCAATGCTAGTAACAACGTACTTCAAAACGGGCGGCATGAAGCCTCCACGCAACGAAATGAAGACCGACATGGAAAGAAAAAGCCAAGCCATCGACGCAAGAGTAACCTGACGATGAAAGAGGCGATCCCCGTCCGCAATTGCATCCAACGTTAGGTAGTGGATAAGCTGAATAGAATAGAAGACAAGGATCAAGATGCATCGAAGGATGGCGGATCGCATTTCCCCCTCAAACTCTTGCCAACGACTTGCAATATACCATGACTTCGATTTTGACGAACTCAATGTCTGCGGCTCGACAACGTGTTTACTCATGGGGCTCTCACGCGACCTTCGGTGTATGGACAGTAGGCCGCAATTCACGACTATCTCGCACCCAGAGTATGAGTAAGATCGCCGCAATCGCAACTGAAACAATTTGGTAGATAGTCAAGTCTAACAATATTGGAGATTCTGGACGAAGCCACTCCGACAAAAACCGATAAACCATGTACGCAATCAAATACGCCTTCAATTGATTTCCAACAAACCAACGCTTGCGATCCAAAACCAACAAGGTAAGTGCAGCGCCGAAATGAAACGCGACTTCATACAGCTGAGTTGGGTGACGAAGAATTCCGGGCGCATCGTGAGCCATCGGAAAGGAAACTCCCCATGGAATCGTCGTCACCCGCCCGAAGCAGCAGCCAGCAATAAAACAGCCAACGCGTCCTATTGCAACCGCGATAGCGACTGGCAGCGCGAAAGAATCACCCGTACTAGTCCGAATATCTGCAATCCACTTGGCAAGTTCAACGGCAACGTATCCACCAACGATTCCTCCCAGGATTGTTTTGCCATCGGCAAACCAAACTGTGCCATCGTAAAATGCGCCCCAACCCCGGTCACCCAAGAAAGGCACTTTCGAGCCGAGCATTGCTCCCACAAACGCTGCTCCGCCGATGAAAAGTCGCTGCGCGCTAGTCAAGTCCAACCGCTTTTGGTTGCTTTGCATGAGTCGAAATGCAATTGCAATCGAAACTACCAAAATACAAGCATAGGCCGTTCGCCACCAAACCGTCATGTCAAATTCTCTCAGGCGGTCAATGGCGGAAGCGGGACATGGCCATTACGGTACAAGACATTATAAGCACAGAATGGAATGATGTGCCCGGAGGGCAGCACATGATGCGTACAACATTTCATCACACGACGCACGTCGAAATTATACGCGTCCAAAAACGCCGTGATGGTGATGCGAAAAAGCTGCTCACCGCCAATCTGCTTTTGCAAAGCCTGTGCGAAAAATAGTTCTTCGACGGATTGTCTTTCAACGAGCGAAATAGACTCAGCCCCAACATCTCGCAAGCTTGGGAGGACTTGAAGATTCCCGACAACCGCAGTCGGTTTGTTCTCCATGGGTGATTCACAGCAACCGGCAGGTCCACAGCAGTTGTTACGAACCAAGTATTGCTGAACCAGTCGCTTTCCCTCTTCGCGAGTGAACGACAGGCCATTTGCGAGCAAATCAAGATTAAGCTTGGCATCAATGAATCGAGTCAATGGCACGAGCTCTCCTTCATGCCGAAAAGCCAGTGAAAGTACATGACAATTTGGGTGTGCGCATGGGAGCGGAAAAAAATCTTCGTCGGTGTACAAGCCATCAGACTGTTTGCAAAGCAATTCGATGCAATCGGGGGTTGTAATCCGCTGCTCCAATTCTTCTTGCAAGAAATGCCGCCCACTGTAAGTTGCCGGTTGTAGACTCAGGCCGCTGATCCAGGGCCGTTCCTTTGCGACATTCAGCAAATCACCCAACTCATGTTCATTGACGCCCGCTTGCAAGGCACATACAAGAGTAACGTGAAGTCCGACCTTTCCAATATTCTCAAGGGCTTTGAATTTAATATCGGCCAGCGGCTCTCCACGCAATAAAATATGCACACGATCCGAAATGCCGTCCATTTGCAGATAGATTTCTAGGCGATCTTTGTGCTTTCCTAGTCGCTCTACAAAAGGAACATCCTTCGCAAAGCGAATGCCATTGGTGTTGATCATGATGTAGTCAATGGGCTGTGATAACGCGTAGTCGATGATCTCTTCAAGCTGCGGGTGAGTCGTCGGTTCACCGCCAGAGATCTGCAAGACATCCGCTTTACCCTCGGCTCGGACCAACGCATCGATTGCCGCGATGGCTTGCTTTACAGACTTGTGTTGAAGGCCCGGACGGCTGTCAGCATAGCACAATGGACATGTCAAATTGCAGTTGTCCGTGATTTCTAGAACAGCGACACAGGTATGTTGCTCGTGCTCCGTACACAAACCGCAATCCAACGGGCAGCCTCGAGAAGCGTCAACAAACGTATTCTTTGGCAACTTGGGCGGCAGTGCATAGTCGTACCGGTCATACCAACGGCGATCACTGCAAACAAAATCTTCGCGAAGACCATGCGTCGGACAACGTTTTCGGAAATATACTCGTTTCCCTCGAGCAATAATCTTGGTTGGTACGACACTCAAGCATTCCGGACACAGACTTTGAGTTGTGCCGAGGAACGTATAGTTTCTAGAATCAAGCGTCGAATGCATTGCGGGAAGCCAAGACGGAAAAGTAAAGTCAACAAACGCTGTGAACGAACCAATGCCCAGCTAATGAACACCTCATTCTAATTGAATCGAACATCCTACTGCATCCGTCTTTGAAATGCTTACGCTCTTGTCCGAATCGAGCTCACTAAGCGCGATACGCAGGTCTTCACGGGTCACTGTGGCCCGTTTCTTGCCAAAACCTTGGTAGCGATTGTCGATGCGACCCTGATAGAGGATTGCACCGTCTCGTCCCACAACAAACACCTCTGGCGTTATTGTGGCACCAACTTTGCGAGCAATCGTATGCTCCGCATCCATGACGATTGAAAACGGCACGGAATATTCCTTCGAATGCTCTTTCAATTTATTTGGCGATTGATTATGGCCCTCGTGGATCAAAACAAATTCGAATCCTTTGGATTGAAATTCTTTGTGCAACCTCGCGAGCAAAGGCTGATAACTATTGGCGATCGGACAATCTGTGGTCACAAAAATCAAAACCAACGCCTTGCGTCCTGCAGAATCTTCGAAAGTATAACTTTTGCCGTCCAAGTCGGAGAACCCTAGCTTTTCGTTGGCCAGCGAGGGCTTGGCTGTGTTATCCGAGCATGTCGCAATCGTTGGCTTGGCGGTGATCAGCAATAGGGTGATCAGCAATAGACGGAGCAACAAACTGAGCCTCAATGCGCTAGCATGAGGGCCGGATTCGCAAGCGATTCCTAGCCTGCCAGCCCGCACGCTAGCGCGTTGCGGCTCAAAGGGAGGTCCGGCGTAGCTGCTTGGAGAAATTGAACGGAACGAAAATATCACTTTTAATCCACAATACGATAGCGAATTTTTAACATCCCAGGCTAACGCCCTTCGGGTAATATATGATCCGGGCTAGTTTCCTGACGGTTTCACGATTAGGAATCTCTCGATAGACTTTCTGCCAGCGTCCAATTCGTCTTGATTAATTGTTTCGTCATTGTCACTATCGAAAAGATCAAGCAATCGATCTCGTTGTTTTTCCGGAATCTCGTTCTTCTGAAGTTTCCCATCCCGATTTCGATCCAAGAGTCTCATGAGCCCACCGCTAAAAGGCCCGCTCTGCCCCATGAATCCACCCATGAGACTCATCTGCGAGCCAATACGCTTTCGAAGACTCTCTCTCGTTCTTGCTTTGACATCCTTCTCAAGTAGGACACGTTCATCTTCGTTTTTGGCGATTGCAAGCATCGTAATCGATCCCATTTCGTCGGTCGATTCTCGGCCCCAACCAATGGGACGTGGCGGGGAAAACGGGTTCTTCGGATTCACTGCCGAGTTATCATAAACGATGTCGACCGAAAGTTTAGTTCCCTTCGAAAGGGGCATCGGACTTTCAAACAAGTACTGGTCTTGCCAATCCAGATCCCAATCGTCGATTCGCAACAACTCGATTGGCCTGCCCGAAGGCGGAGTTGCGATCATGGTCATTTTGCGACAAATGTAGTGTGCGTGTCCACCGATTTCGAAGCCAACAATATCGATCGGCAATACATATTCATCGTGGAGCAAATAATTGGAATCACCGGCGTCGATGTCGATACCTGCCCCCATTCCAAAAAGCGGCGGCAACTGTATTGGAACCAGTAATTGCTTAGGCGCTCGCTCTGCAAAATAGAGTCCGAGCTGTGATTGCTCCGTTTCCTTTTTTCCTGTTGGGTGAAAGTGCGTCTGCATCACAACGTCGCTGCCTTTCGGCAAATAGCGAGCCAAGTCTCCGGGCAGTTTATTTGGCGTTGCACCGGGAACATATCCCCCCAGTCCCCGAGAAAGGCTTTCTGGCATGCGTTCGAGTGCATTACCTCTGGTCTTAAGAAAATTCATGCCAGCGAAACCAGGCTGGCCATCGGGGCTCTTTTGTTCTTTCGCGGCGCCGTCGACGTCGAGAAAAAACAGAGCATGGTGTACAGCACCTCTTGCAGTTGGACGAACTTCGATCGCTTTGACCCATTTGTCCTCAGGCAGACCAACCGGAAATACGAACGAACGATATAGGTCGGGGCCATCTGCAGGTATTTGAAACGGACGATCCATTTGGACAACCAAGTCCGGCGCACCGAGACTCCATCCGTCAGGGAAATCAGGAGCCTTGGGCGTCCTAGCTTTATCCCCTTCGGGACATCCCGCTGCAATCCAAGCATCGATTTGTTTTTTTTCGTGCCCGCTCAATCGCCGATCATTCGAAAAATTGATTCCAGCGTGAATCGGCTTCCATGGCGGCATGTAACGATCCCGAATAACCGCTTGAATCGTCTGAGCTCGTTGCGAAACATCATCGTAGCAAAGCAGCGGAAACGGCCCTGCCTGGCCTGGCCGATGGCAATTGGAGCAATGATTGAAAACAATCGATGCAATCGGCTCCGCGAACGTCACGTCGGCTAAGACATGATTGGACTTCGCAGTTATAGTTGCCGCGAAAACTATGAAACTCATTGACAGAAGAAGTGTCCATCGTTTTCTCATGGTTTCAAAGTCCTTTTGATAAACACTTTTGACATGTGCGATTGAAATTGCGACAATTCCGAATGTTAGCGTCGTTCGCTTGTGATATTATAGCGTTTTTTATGTCGTCGATCACAACATGGGCCGTTGACTGATTGGCTACCTTTTGGCTTGGGTTGATTCTCGGGTAGTGGATCTTGTTAAAGATCCGGAATCGCAAGGATCTTTAA
>JAYTVL010000268.1:0-5478 GCA_043744075.1 Pirellula sp.
AGGCGCTAGCCGCCGGTTCCTAGAACGACCGGCGGCTAGCGCCTTGCCGCTCACAACCCTAAAATTAAACATTGACGCACCACTAGGGGCAATAAACATAACGTCGTTTGACCTTAGCTTGCGGGTCGTGATAGTTCCCGTATTTCTAACGTTTTTTCGTGTGCTGGCCAAATCGAATTCAGTAGCTCCGTATCGACTAGCCTGAGAATCTCATTGACATTGAGGGTTCCGTCTACGATCCTGGCAGAATTAAGCAGAAATAGCCCCGGCTGCTCAGCAACAATTGGACATCGCTGCTCGGAATAGTTGAGTGTTGGCAACGCCATGACATAGCGCGCTTTTGCGGTTTGAATAGCTCGAACATCTGCTCGCTCGAAATTGGCGTACATTCTTTCTAACGTTGCTAGGCACCGCTCGTGAATCGCTTCCGAAGGCTCATCCATTGCCGGATCGTTTGCGAGAACATACTTTGGCAAATAAATCAGATAGTGTCCGCCCAGCCGCTCAGGTTTGAGGATCGATCCCATCTCGATAACGCCAGTCAATGGGATGCCAGGGTCCGTGATGTTGGTTACATAGTAACCGCCTAACGGTTTGCTGATCAAAAGCGAGGTGCAGACCACCCCGAGATACTCTGTTCGACTCAGAAGTCGAACTTCGTTATCGCTCAAACCATCAACGGTTTTCAGAATGGTAGGGGACGGAACAGTAGTTACTACACGATCGAAGCCTTCGGTCGACGCCCCATTTGAGTTTTCGAATTGAATCTGCCAATCACTTGAATCTGGCGATTTCGCAATCTTCGTCACTTTGGTGCTTGTTTGCAGGTGGACGCTGTGACGAGTTAGATGATTTGCGAATGCGTTTAACGTTCGGTCGTAGCCCCCAACGACATACCCGAACATTTCTCGTTTCATTCCGCTTCGTCGAGCGGCGTACATTCGCTGAATATAGGCCCAAATGAAAGCTGCATTGGTTCTTTGGTACGCGTCTCCAAGCTTGCACTTAAGCAACGGCTGCCAGATCTTTTCAAAAGTTGAATTTCCGCTCCATCGCCTTAACCAGTTTTCAACCGGTATCTTTTCGAGCGCCCGCCAGTCTCGAAGTTTCGATCCGAAAAAGATTGTTCCACCCAAACGAAACTTTTCGTATAAGCTGAGAATTGGAAAGCGAAGAAAATCAAGCGAACTTGACAACGAATGCAGTTTGCCGCCGGAGTAAAAACCGGTCCGCGTTTGAACCCAGTCTATGTTCTCATCGAGCTCCAGTTCCCTAAGCAGTCCCCTGAGGTAAAGATCGCTCAGAAGAGTTACATGGTAAAATCGATCCCATGTAACGTCGCCAATACGCCACGACGAGGTTAAACCGCCAACCATAGGACTCGCTTCGAAAACCGTCACCGCTTGCCCTCGCTGCATCAGCCGCCAAGCGGTAGAAAGACCAAGCATTCCACCGCCTATTACGGCCCATTTTTTTCGGGTTTCGTCAGCTTCAATGGGCATAGTTAGTTATTTCGTCGACTTTCGATACAATGTCCAAAAAAGATCGTCTCCGGGGTATGGGACATTGACCGCATCGGGGACGAAATGAAGCATTGGTCTAGCGCAAGAATAAATTCGTGATTTACTGGACGCATATTGCAAAACTGACTTGGCGTGTCCCGCATTGATCGACCTAAGAACACGCCGTGATCGAATTAGTTGGAAGCCTTTGGATTGAGCGGCTAGATTCATCGACTTTGGAGTGAACCAATGCAGGACGCTTGGTGGAGCGTATTCATGCCAACCATGCCCAAGAATTCTTGCCATGACGCTTCCGCGATCCCAAGTTTCCACGAGTAATGTCCCACCCGGCCGAAGCAATGTGTAGGCCTTTTCAATCGCTTGGATTGGGTTGATGAAATGCGAGATAACTTGAACCATTGCTACACAATCCATCGAATTGGAGTCAGCAATAGTTAACGACTCAAATGTGCCGCAATGGACTTTCATTCCTCTGCCGATTGCGACCTTTGCCATCGAATTGTTCGGATCGACACCAATACTCTGCCAACCTGCGGATTCCCAACCCTCCATCAGGAATCCTGCGGCTGCACCCACATCCAAAACGAGGCCCTTCGAACCGGTTAGGCGAGAAACCAGATTCGCATACATCAGCCCTCGACTTTGCAGCAACTTCTCCTGTCCCAAATAGTCTTTATAGCCAGCGCCGCCCGCGTCGAAATACGCATCGCAGTATACTTTTGCGATATGGGTACTTCCAATTCCATGGGCCACGAATCGATGATGGCAACCGCAGCATTCGTCAATTGGAAAGCCTTCAATTGTTGTCCAGTTTGTTGCCGCACTACTACATAAAGGGCATGTGCTCATCGAGAACCTAGAAACAAATCTCTCGATTGACCTATTTGTGAATTTTACCGACAAGCTTATCAATTAAGTCATCGAGTTCTAAGCGCTCAATTCCCATTTTCGCAGCCGCTAACGCAAAGAGTCGCTTTTCAACCTCACTTAGCTTGCCATCCGCAGCCATGATACGAACTAAATCGGAAAGCATCGCTATTTGCTCTTTTTTTTCTGTTGGAAGCTTGAGAGCGGCCTCGTCACTCAACGCATATGAGACAGCTTTCCCCAAATCCGCCTCGTCGAGCCCCATTTCACCACATCGATCCACCAGCAAGGCAATTTCTTGCTCGGATAAACTTCCGTCCGCCGAAGCCATGATGACAAGGTTTTTTAGGTGGTCCAAATGTTGCATGCTGCGACGTTGCTTTCGTGAAAAGAGAACTTGCGATACTATAGTCGAACACAGGACCGCCTGTAGTCACGCTAATTAGAAAGTTGCGACAGTTTCTTCGGTTGTTCTGTTGCCTATCGAATCGGAACGAGCTGTTTCGGATTCAATTTTCGGGCTGCGAAGTGACTTTGTGTTCGGCAAAGGCACGAGCCTCGAAACTAAAGTAACCAAAATCCCATCCTGGACTTTTTCCCCTTTTTGGTTGAAAAGCTGCCGGTACCAGTGAACCTCCCCGTGCCGTCTTCCCCTCGGTTTCAAGTCGATAATCTCGGTTACCACCTGGAGGACATCATCTACAAAAACCGGTTTTATAAAACTCCAACTGCGAATGTCAATAAGCGCAGCAGTGAGCACCGCCGGAGCACTCGAGCTTAGTCCCGCGAGAATAGAAAGGCCAAGCAAACCATGGGCAATCGGCTTCCCGAATGGGCCGTTTGCGGCAAATTCAGGATCAGTATGCAGCGGATCATGATCGCCAGTAAGGTTCGCAAAGCACTGCAGATCACCGGCCGCAACAGTCCGATCCGTACTTGTCCATTTGTCGCCAATCTTGAGTTGCTCAAAAGCAAGCGGTTTAATAGTAACGATCAAGCAGCTATCTCCATTCAAATGGCCTCATTGAAACGCCAATGAGATTCTGAGTTGACCAAGGGTTTGATGCAACCCCGAATAGTGGTAAACAAATACTCGAATCCGCAAAATTCCAAATGAATGCGAATTAATTGCTCAAGTCGCTAAAAACTACGCAAACAACGCAAATTACCAGACATAGCAGCGGTGCAGCTTTCGCCCCGAATAGGGCAGCAACATATTAACCCAGGGCAAAGCGGATAGGAAGGCGACACTAATTGATCGAACGATCCTAAACTGTTTGCCAATTGGGCTAAAAACTACTTAGATGACATCATCGCTGGGTTAATGCTCTTTTGCGCCTTATTCGCACCTTCAGTTTCAACCGTTTTCGTCCTGGGGCGTAATTTTTGGTGCCGTTGATTCCAATGGTTTCGGCTCTTCCTGTTCGTCCGGGGGCGTAAATTTTGGTGCCGTTGATTCCAATGGTTCGGGCTCTTCCTGCTTGTCTTTACGGATTGTCTTTGGCTCATATGTCTCAATTGCTTGAAACTCACGCTTGAAATCGTCAACGCTCCGTTTTAACCCCCGATAAGTGCCACCTAAATTTCGGGCAACTTCCGGAAGCTTTGAGCCGAACAATAGGAGTGCCACGACACCAAAAAGCATCATTTCAAAGGTGCCGATACCATTAAACATATCGCGATACAACTTCAATAAGAGTAAAGGAGCCGTAGCTTGGGCTTCCAGCCTGAGATTTCGATTATCTCTCACAGGCAGGATGCCTATGCTACGTCAGGATGCCTATGCTACGTCGGGATGCCTATGCTACGTTTAGAAATAAAACACTAGTTTTTGTCTAATTTGTCCTTTGTGTCATCATCATCATCGTCCCGCATCCCTTTCTTGAATTCAGTCGCGCTGCGTCCAAGATTCCTCATCAAAGATGGAATTCGTGCGCTGCCAAAAAGCAACGTTGCGACAACCAAGAAGATCATTAATTCTGTAGTGCCAAGGCCGAACATAGGTGGGTTCCAATAAACAATGTGGTGGAGTAAGTTGTTCGAACGAAGGTACTCTCTACCTAACATTCATTCTATTGCCTACCGACAAAGTGTCAAATCACCCTCGCTAGTATTAGTGAAGTAGGTCCTGCCTGCCGGGCAGGACTTCCGCCGCAAAGTCCCGCCCGGCAGGCGGGACCTACCGGACTTCCGCCGCGAAGTCCCGCCCGGCAGTCGGGACCTACCGTTTGCGACGGGCTTTTAGCCATTCCAACGCAATTGGAATAACGCTGACCACGATAATTCCAATAGTTACAAGGAAAAAGTTCGCTTTTACCCACGCCAGGTTACCAAACCAATAACCGGTCAACAGGAATAAAGTGACCCAAATGGCCCCTCCAACAACGTTGTAAAGCCAAAACCGACCAAAATTCATCCGGCCAATTCCCGCCACAAACGGTGCAAATGTTCGAACCACAGGAACAAATCGAGCAATAATAATCGTCTTGGCGCCATACTTTTCATAAAATAGCTGCGCGCGATCCAAGTGCTTTTTATTCAACCATCGAGACGATTCGCTGCGAAAAACCTGAGGCCCAAGTTTTGCTCCAATCCAATAGTTGACAGCATCTCCGCCTACCGCAGCAATGATTAACAGCGGAATCATGACCGTAAGGCTGAAGGACGGGTTTATCGCGCATATGGCTCCAACTGCAAATAAAAGCGAATCGCCAGGTAGAAAAGGCATAATAACCAACCCGGTTTCGCAAAAGATAACTGCGAACAAAATAGCATAAATCCACCCAGGCTCGATCGAAACTGCCATCTCGTTCAAATGCCGCTCGAGATGCAAAACCCAACTCAAAAGGTCCTTCAAAATCACAAATCCTTTTCAGTAATGCCAAATAAAATGGGATTGCCGAGCCACATTAGTTACAAAACCCAGAGCATTGTAGCTGGGAACTCTGTTCGAAGTTCAGACTTGCAAAATTGGCTTTTAACAAGTCTTAATAAGCACCTATGCAAAAATTGGGGGGTATAACCTCATGTAGGCGAGCCTCTCCGAGACTCGCAATTTTCAGCGTCTGCGGAGAGACGCTGCTACGTG
>JAYTVL010000269.1:0-1716 GCA_043744075.1 Pirellula sp.
GCTGCAACTTTGGAACGGCTTCGCGACACCTGCCGCTTGCGCACTTTCGCTCGAGCTTTCTCCTTGCGACTTGCTTTCTCCGCTTGAATGCGTTCGTACACCGAAGTGTATTGACTCTCCTCAGGCACTTCGGCAACTCCAGCACGGACCGGATTGAGATCGACGTAGGCCGAACAAGCCAAAATCGCTGTTTCATCAGCCAATTTCTGACACTTGAAGCGTCCCTCCCAGAAGCGCCCCATCGAATGCGATGGAAGTAGGTGTTTTCCGAACTCACAAAATTGGGATAATAGATCTTGACACACTAAGGCGGCTAAGCTCTTGGCTAGCCGCTCGCGAAACAAATCAAGTCAATGGAGGTGACTCATGTCTTCGTTCAAGGATCGATCCGCCCCCCCCGCGCCAACCGAATGCGGTAACGATTCCGCTGGCCGAACTTTGGCAGTCGGGAATCAATCAATCGACTCGTCAACAGGTACTTCAAGTACTCTCTCGGATTGCGTCCGGCCAACTCGATACGAGCCATCAAACGAGCAAGCCATCGCTCGAGGAGGTCAGTCATGAATAAACTCCTTGTCGATGCAACCGATCGGCCCAATCTAGTTGGTCAGTCCAATTTGATTACGCGTGTAATCAATCCAAAGATCACGGATGATCACTTGCGTCTCAATGCAGCGTTGTATATCAGGCAGTCTACGGGCGCTCAAATACGAGACCACCGAGAATCAGCAGCCCGACAATATGCGTTGAAGGATCAATTGATTGGCTTGGGGTGGCCAAGTGATCAAATTGTGACCATTGACGAGGATCTTGGGATCAGCGGAAGCGGCTCAGCCAACCGTATTGGTTTTCGTAGATTGTTAAAGATGATAACCGACCAAAAAGTCGGTGTTGTCATGGGGCTCGAAATGAGTCGGTTGGCACGCAACTCGAAAGATTGGAGCGACCTATTCGAGGTTTGTGCGATCTATCAAACGTTGATCGCGGATGAAGACGGTTTGTTCAATCCTATGGACCCGAACGATCGCTTGGTTCTGGGGCTCAAGGGAATCATCGCGGAGTTGGAACTTCATACCATGAAGATTCGACTCGAGCGAGGACGTTTGAACAAAGCAAAACGAGGTGAGTTGTTTCATAGCGTTCCTGTCGGATATGTACTAGATCAAGGTGGACTACCCATTCTTGACCCTGATGAATCTGCACGCCAAGTGATGCGGTACTTTTTCGAATTGTTTCAAGTGAAGGGAAGTTCCAATGGGCTATTTCAGTATTTGGCAGACAACAACATCCGCTTGCCTTTCCGTGAGAATTGCAGGGATGCCTATGGAAGTATCCAATGGCGAATTCCAGGCAAGACGACCGTGTATGGCCTATTGAAACATCCACTTTACGCGGGTGCGTTTGGATATGGACGCACACAGAAATATCCGAGGAAATCCCAATCAAAATCCACTATGAAATACTTCCCACCTGAACAATGGAAAGTGTTGATCAAAGACATTCATCCAGCCTATATTAGCTGGGATGAGTATGAAAATATTCAGCAACGAATGCGAGACAACGATAACGTAGGAGACTGCCGTGGCGTGCCACGTAATGGAACTGCGTTGTTGGGTGGAATCGTGCGATGCTCACACTGTCAGCGTCGTCTGTCGCCAAGCTATCCTGCCAAGTCACTACCAATTTATCGTTGTGGCCGACATCGTACGATGGCAG
>JAYTVL010000270.1:0-20760 GCA_043744075.1 Pirellula sp.
ATGGAACGGTGCCGAAACTTTTGGCGAGTTTCGCTACGACAATAATGGATCGAGCGATCCTTAACACATTGTGTGTGAATCGCGGCTAGCGCCCGCGGCTCAAGTTGAAAACGGCAAAAATCTTGAAAATCCTCTTGAATGAACAGCAGATCGGTTTAGGTATCGATCGTTTGGCATTGCAACTCAAAGACCATTACAAAGGCAATCCGATAACGATCGTGGCAATTATGACCGGTAGTCTGGTAATGCTGGCCGACTTAATTCGCCGCTTAGAAATGCCTGTTTGCATCAGTTTGATCCAAGCAAGCTCCTATCGAGGTGGCACCAAGTCCGGCGACCTGCTGATTCAAGACCATATGATGCTGGATATCAAAGATCGCGATGTTTTGCTCATCGACGACATTTTTGACACGGGCAAGACATTGGTTGAAGTTACACAAAGACTCTCCAATATGAAACCGAAAACGATACGCACTGCCGTATTATTGAATAAGCTGGGTCAGAGCGTAGTCACAGCTGTACCCGACTTCGTTGTTTTTGAAATTCCAAACGAATTTGTGGTCGGTTATGGACTGGACTATCAAGATCTTTATCGCAATCTACCCTACGTAGGTGTGCTTGAAGACTCGGATTTGCAGAATCATTTGACCGCATAAGTTACCGCCGTGTCTATGCAAGGTCTCAAAGTTCTTTTTGTTGCGCGCCGGTTCTGGCCATTTACAGACGATAGTTGCCAACGTCTGTTGTATCAGTGTGCAGCTCTAACGCGAGCAGGTACTAAAGTGACGGTATTGACTGCACGTTGGCATTCTCATTGGCCGCCTACGTCGCTGTGTCGCGAAGTTCCTGTGCATCGGATACTACCAGCTCCCAACACCAATTGGAACGAAAGCCATTTCCAAAAGAACATCACACAGTGGATTAGCAAATCGGCAAAGGACTTTGACTGTATCTACGTCGACCGCGCCGATAGTCTCCTTACAGCGCTGCAAAGCAAAGGCTCAAAATGGAATATTCCTATCGTAGCTCGGTTTTCACCAGAAGATGTTGGATTTGGATTGTCGTCTGGGCAGAGACTAACTCAGATTGCAATGGCTGATGCTTGTCGACGCTGCACACGAATTGTCTGCTCGACTCCAAATGCCCACCGGATCATAGTCTCGCAAGGAATAGACGAAACTCGCATCGTCAGAATCGGCGATATTGCATGGGAGCCCGTCGCTCGTTCCGATGAATTGCGAACAACAGCAGCCAACGCCCTTTTTGAAGCCAGCAGCGATTTCCTCATTCCAGGTCGGACAGACCTTTTGTTGCACCTTGGCATTTCGGAGACTGCCCCGCTTTGCAATGCGATCCAATCCGTTTGCGATTTGCTAGATGCAGGTGTTATGCTGCGCATGTGGGTTGTCGGTTCCGGTGTTGAACACAACTCTTTGTACGATCTTATCAAATCCAGAGGCTGGCATCGAGAGATACTGTTGTTCGATGGATTCGATGACCTGCAGGAATTGATTCGAGTCGCAGATTGTTGCATCGCCTCGAATCCAAAAGAAGCGATACAATATACTCTTCCGATGATGGCCATGTCGGGTGTCCCGATGATCATCGCCGACAATACAGATTGCCGTGCTTGGTTGCCTGAACCAAATCATTTCCAACTTTACTCCCCGGAACGAGGCCCGGCCCAGAATCTTCAAGACTTTATCGCCAACCGAGAACGATGGATATCCATGGCTAACTCCTTGCGTCATGGCTTGCGTCGAACTAAGTCTAGCGATGAATGCGTTCAACAATGGCTGTCCCTGTTTCGAAACTCTATCCTCGAACGTAAAGCATGAAACTGCGTATTTGCTTGATCATCCCAACCCTCGACCAAGGAGGTGCCGAAAAGCAAATCTCGCTCATAGCTCGCGGTTTGGACCGTACCGAGTTTGAAGCGTTTGTTATCGTTCTGACTCGAACTGGCCCTCGCGAACCTGAGCTTCTTGAAAGCGGAATCGCTGTACACCATATTCACAAGCGATCCAAATTGGACCCATTTGCATGGCTTCGACTGAGGAAACTGCTTTGGCAGTTGAAACCGGACGTTGTCCATACATGGCTCTTTGCCGCCAATGCATACGGCCGAACGGCTGCCCTTTCGGTCAAGGTGCCGTTGATCCTAGGTTCCGAACGGTCCGTTGATCCATGGAAAAACGCGATCCAATTCTGGATCGATCGCTTCGTCGCAAAACGAACGCATGGCTTGACTGCCAATAGTCAAGGAACCATTGACTTTTACCAAAAACATGGCATTGACTCGAAATACTTTCACCTGATTCCAAACGGTATTGAACCGATCGAACCAAGCACTTTGACACGTGCGCAGGCATGTGAGAGGATGGGAGTTACAGTTGAACGGAGGATCATTATATCCATAGGCAGGCTCTGGGCACAAAAGGGTTATAAGGATTTACTTTGGGCCGCAGAGTTGCTTCGCGTGATGCGAGAGGACATTTGCTATGTGATCATCGGCGACGGTCCAGACCGAGAACGACTTGAATTGTTTCGCGACAATATTCGCGGCGCATCTCAGATTTTCATCCTTGGTCATCGCACGGACGCTCTCGAACTCTTGCCCCATTGCGATATCCTATGGAATGGCAGCCTATACGAAGGTCAGTCCAACGTGATTTTGGAAGCAATGCAATCCGGTGTCGCCGTGGTCGCCTCGGACATTCCTGGAAATCGAGACTTGATAGAGCATAACCGTACCGGCATGCTCTATCCTCTCGGCAATGTGGACGATCTGACTCGGTTTACGGACCAGTTACTGAATGACGATCCTGGGCGAAGGCGGATGGAAACCAGCGCAAAGCAATATGTGCAACAACAGCATTCGGTCGAGCAAATGATCGCTCGACACGCAAATTTATATCGAACAAAGGGATTCGATCGATGAAAAACCTGACTTACTATGAGCCGCGGATTGGAATGCGCAATTTGAAACTCCAATTGCCAGAGCATGCAACGGAGATTCGAGTCTCCGGAGTTCCAACGGACCAAACCATTGCCGATTTGATAGCCAAGGCATTCGAAGAACCGATTGAATTCCCACCGTTGCCTTTGGCTCTCATCGACGACGATCGCATTGCAATTGCAATCGAAGACGGCGTCCCAGAGGAAAATACGATCGCATGTGCCGTGATTCGGTACTTGGTCCAGCACGGAACGCATCAGGAAAATATCACGGTCGTACTTGGTTCTGATAACCAAGATTGGCGAGACCGTCTTGTTGCCGAATTGCAGTCTCAAGAGCTAGGCAACATAAAGGTTGTCAAACATGAGCCTACTCACCACGACTCACATGGATACATTGCTGCTAGCGAGTCGGCGGACCCAATCTACATCCAACGTGATTTGGTTGAGGCAGAAGTTGTATTGCCAATCTATTGTGTCCGGACACCGGATTCACCTAGCGCGAGCGATAAATACGGAATGTCACCTAGTTTTGCCGATGCCTCTACGCAACATCGTTGGAATTTGGCTTGGTTGGATGACAATGCGCACCACATGCATCTCCAGGAAAAACTGAGTCACGAAGTTGGATGGTTGATGGGGATTCAGTTCGCAATCGCGGTTGTTCCTGCGTGCGACGGCTCGGTTGCTACTATTCTTGGCGGCAGTCCTGATCCAGTCTTCCGACAGGCGTCTGAACTTACTCGTCCACTTGGCGTGTCGCGAACGGCTGAATACTCACTTGCCGTTGCGTTTGTGGAAGGCGATTGGACACAACAGTCGTGGATGAATGTTGCAAGGGCGGCGGCTCATGCAGACATGCAGCTTGATTCCGAGGGTAGCATCGTAATTTGTACGGACATCAAGCACTTGTCCGCAGGTGTTCTGCAGCTTGGCTCCGATGAGTCGGAGGAAAAACTGCAACGCCAGTTATTAAAAAGCGATTTGGAAGACGCATTTGCGGCGGCGGTACTTAGCTCCATCAAAAACAAACGCAGTATCTACCTGCTATCGCAATTGAAATCAAATCAAGTGGAAAGCCTGGGGTTGGCGTTCGCTAATAGCCCCTCCGACATTGAGCGACTATGCAGAGAGGCAGATTCGTACTGTGTAATGCGTTCGTCGCAATTTTGATGTTTCACGCGGAAAGCGATGTATGCGTACTTTGTCTCGCCAGCCGTTTCGCGGGTTAAACAAGTCGCAAGATACAAAAAAACCCTCGGAGTCAACTCCGAGGGTTTCAACTTTTTTCGACCGATGGGCGCGCCGACTATTTACGGTCTGGGCAAAACGCCGATCGCTTCTTCTTCTTCTTCAGGAATAATGATCCGCGGCGTTACGGTCATCATCAGCGTATTGGTTTCTCGACCAATCGCGTTGTTCTTAAACAACCGATTCAAATAAGGGATCTTGCTAAGGATGGGCGTACCGCGTTCGGTTCGTCCTTCACGAAGACGTTTGATACCACCAAGGAGAATCGTTCCACCATCTGGCACACTAACCGTAGTTGTCACACTGGTTGTACCAAGCGTAGGCTGCTGAACTGTTGTACCCTCGACGATATCCGATTCATTGTTTCGTGTACCTGTCGGAGTACCATTTGGATTGAGGATACTCGTTCCTGTCTGAGTGCTTCGTCGACCCTGAAAAGTAAACTGACGATCGGCAGACTCAATTCGAGTGAACTGTGGTGCCAATGTCATTCTAACAAATCGCTTGTCCTGCGAGACCACCGACTGAACGTTCATCTGAGTTCCTTCGCTTAGAACAACGATGATTGGACGCTGTGCGACCGCAAAGTCACCCACTACCGGATCGAAGGAAGTAACAAAGGGACGCGAAGCCGTGTCATTGATCGTTGCAGATTGTCCGTCAAACATCGTAACTTTCGGTGCATTCAGCACGTTGGTACGGCTATTCCCTTGAACGGCTTGGAGAAAGAAGAATAGTTCCAAGTCGCTTAGGATCGCCAACCCAACTTGGGTACCAGCGTCACCCGCATCCGGCTGACCAAAAGCTGGAGTAACACCAAAGTTGTTTCGAATCTGAAAGTCCAAGTCCGAAGTAAATGACGGTCCGAGTGGTCCAACGCCGCTTGAGAGTCCAACAGCGACGCTCGGAGAGCCATTTTGCCTTGATGGCGGTGTCACTCGGCCAAGTTTGTCACGAATATTGAAGTCAAAGTCGAGTCCAATGCGTTCGAAGAACGTATCCGAAAGTTGAATAAACCGAACTTCGATGGTGACCTGCAAATTCTGCAATGCACGCAGCGACTTTAGCAAATTAGCGATCGCTTCATGCGTTTCTTGAGGTGCAGTCACGACAAGACTTAGGTTCTGTCGAAACTCTCGCATCGAGGAGTTTCCGCCAGCGGTTTGCCATTGATCAGGCGAGATCGTACTTTCGATGAGCCCTATCAATTCCGCATAGTTGGCCATCGATGCACCACCAAGCCCCGGTGAGGTGTACGGAAAACCCCCGGGTGTTGAGCCAGCTAAGGCTCCAGGTGACATACCACCAAATCCGCCCATCGAATTCATCTGTGTAAGAATCGACGAACTCGGGTCGACGCTAGCGATCCGATTCGCGGCAATACCGGCTACGTTTGGATCTGATACAGTCGCAGAGGCCATATGGGTCTGTGCTTGATATGCAGATTGAAGTGCGCCAGCCATTCCAGTATTGTAATCTGACACAAAGTTCGGAATTGGGATCACCAAGTCCTTTACATTGTAGATAAACTGATAGGTCTCTCGTTTACTGAAACGACTACTTTCGATGGTCAGAACTTCGTCTTTGACTGTGTAGGTTAGATTTAGCTTCGACAGCATCAGGTTGAGCGCACTTTTGAGTTGAATGGAATTGCCTTTCAAATCAAGTGTAACAGGCTGATCGATGGTGATCCCTTCTTCGGCGATCGAGCGATCATCGATAACAATCGGAATACCTGTCATCTCAGAAATCGTGCTCATCGCGTCGGCAAGGGGTCGTTTATCGAAGCTTGCCGAGAAAGGTTGGCCGAGATGTTCCCGGATCTTCCTTTCTGCTGGCAGCATTCGCATGTCGTCCTTCACAGCGGTACGCCGGCGCGTCAACTCAAGCCAGTCTCGAGCATTTGGCATAGTCAATGAATTCTCACCATCGTACGGAGTAGACGCCGCTTCGATGCTGTTAAAGTGATCGATGAACTTTTCTTCCTTAAGCTCACGAATCGCTACTTGCTCTTCAACGCGGCGTTGGATTTTGGCTTTGTTGTAAAGCAATGCGGCGATCTCGCTATTCGGCTTAATCTCCCGTACTTTCTTGGCCACTTCCTCGGCTTCCGCATAGCGTCCGGTTTGAATCAGATCGTTGTACTGATCCACCAACGTTTGCACTTGGGCATCGCCTTTTGTCAAATTGGTCGAATCGGACTGAATCTTGTCCAGGATTTGCTTGTTGCGCTGGTCCAATTCGATCATGGACTTGTTTTGTTCTGCCCATTCCTCCATGTGTCGGGTGACGCGATCTACCATTGCAAGCAGATTCTTTCGTTGAGCACCATCGATTTCAGCTTGGGATACGCGTTGTCGCAAGACCTTCAGCTTTTCCAAAGCTTCCATCGGCTTGTTCGCAGCAGCCATCTTTTCAGCATCCGCAATCTCACCAGAAACCTCCGCAAACCATTTTTGTCGTTTGACTTGATTCTCTCGTCCTTCCGGGCTAAGAGCCTCAATGCTTTCAGGCGCACCACTTATTTGAAGCTGCGTTAATTTGTCTTTCAGTTGAGCTCGCAACCCCGGATCAAGGTCTGCTTGTTTTTGCCAAGCGGCTTTAAAGTAGCGTAGGGCCGCTTCCTTTTTTCCGGCAGAAAGAGCTGTGATGCCACTCTGATAGAGTTCTTCGCCAGTGGAGTCAGCGTCGTACTGCGAGAGGACACCACTTGCTGGTGCAACTCGAGTCTCGTCGTTGCTGGGCTTGTAAATGCCTGGTTGGACACTAGTTGCGCTCAGTGGGGAAGACTGCGCAGTTGCGTTCTGGACATTCCCGACCGGCAAGGCCGCCGACGCAGCGGTGACTCCGCTCGCTGCACCGCCACGAAGTCGTTCTGCACGATCGACTTGCAAGGCAACGTCCCAAGGTCGAAGCTGACCTTGGGCAAACTCGCTGTCTGGAACTCGAAGTTCGTTCGCTTTCTGAATCAGCTGCCTTGCGTTCGTCGTATCACCTCGATCCAATGCCATTTTAGCCTGAGCGGCAAGACCGACGGCTTGATCTCGCAACGGATTAACAGGACCCACAGGCAGTTTGGCAGCCAGAGGCATTGTAGATGGCATTGCAGGCATTGCTGGCGGCAACGTAGTCGCTAGACCAGCAGCTGAAGGTAACGACGAAGGGTTGTTAGCATTCGCGTTTCCAGAAGGATTTGAGGCCAATAAGCCGGGCGGTGGCAACGTACCGTTTGCAGCTTGATTATTGGCATTAGCCGACTGATTGGCCGTGCTATTGTTTCGCAATGCGTTTGCCGCCCGGCTGGTTAGGCCTGGACCTGTTTGTGCGACGCGCATGGCTTGATCGAGAGTTTGCTGGCTCAAGCCGCGTTCAACAAATTGTTGTCGCGTTTGCTGAAGCTCAGAGGCTAACTCAGGCGATTTTTGGGCAACCAACGTTGCTTGCGCAAACGCTTGGGCAGCTGCTTCATTTTTTCCTTCGCTCAACGCAGCACGCGCTTTGACCAATAATGATCTTGCGTTTGCATTTGCATCAACCGCCGTTGTCGGACCATTTTGCGGACCAGTCGCTGAGGACTGTGCCGGTGGCAACAAGGGTGGAAGAGCAGGGTTCGTTGGGCTTTGAGCGACCGCATTCAATGCAGAGCACGCGATCGTTGCTGCGATACCAGCCGACGCTGTCACGCCATAAGGCATCGAGACAGGCGCGGATACCGCTGACATTGCTGTCAAAAACCGTAATGTTCGTAGGGGGTTGAAATATTTCAACGCGACACTCCTTTATCGCTCAGAGTCCAAAAAAATCGCACGTCGTATATCAATTATCTAAGCATGTTCATTCACTGAGAGCAACATCCTTGTAGCTCCCGGATCGCGGTCACGCATCGATGAATTTTCATTCGTCTCTACCGGAATAGGTGGTATTTCGGCTAAAGGTCAATCCCAGTTTTCTACTTATGGAAAGATTTCCGAAAAAGTAATTTGGGCAATTTCATTTGGCTTACGCAGTGTTTCTAAGTACCGCGAATTAACGTCGAATAAACCCGCCGCCAATTGTCTGGAAGGGAGCCTGTTGACCAAGTCTCAAAGGAATCGGGCCAGGACCACCATCGGGGACGCTCGTAACATTCGAAACAAAAGGATCGCCGATCGAATTACTGCTAGATTGCATTGGATTCAGTTGCCGACGACGGAATTCATCCAAATAGTAGCTGCCTGAGCTCGTGTCCATGGACTTGTTAAGAATTGCGATCGTCGGTAAATTTGCTAGAGCAATCTGAACAGGATTTGAGACTTGAGTCCCAACGTTTTGCATAGCCAGAGCAGTTCGGACGCCTGAGTCTCCGCCGTTCAACGAATTGGAGTTTTGAATATTGCTAACAATGGAACGGGTCGAAACACCTAGAAAATCGGCCGTGTAATTGTCCACAACGCCACCCCCATCGCTGACCCAGCGGTTCCATGCGGTCTGCAGTTTGCCTAGGCGTGGATATTGGTAAAACTCATCCGTTGCAGCGACCCAATTGTCCGTTTCCATTCCGCGTTCAAGAAACTGAATAAACCTTCTGGGGCCACCTTGAGAAATCAGAAAGCACGACAGGCTGTACCCTTGGGCATACAAAGGCATCATGTCATGCGGGTAGTCCTTTAGTGTGAAAAGGGTCGCAAATGCAATGCCTCGTCCTTCGCCCAAATAGCGGACCAGCATAACGTCGTGCTTGCTCCGCTCGCTTTGATGCTCGACGGTCGTACAAGCGCCTTCGTCGGCCCAACGCGGAACAGGTTTTCCCAGAACTGCGAAGTGGCTTGCCATGACGGTGTGTGTAATTTCATGTGGTAAAACGCTGTCAATAATCCGTTCACGCGTGCCCGATACCGACATTTGAAAGTTGGCAACTCCGCCTCCCACTAACGTGTATTTGGTTTCGCCACTTGCTGGGGTTGTTGGACCGTCATTCACCACGAGTGGACAGGGCTCTGGCCAGTTCGGCAGCTCGGTCCCGAGCCAGTGCATCGCCAGTTGCTTGCGAATCTCTTCTGCTGAACGTGCTACTTCATTAGCAAACTGAAGATTCTTTGCGATAACTCGGAAATTAGGGGTCTGAGCTATCGATCGAGGGCCAACAAACAATTGTGCGGTACCCGTGGAACACCACGCCGAAAACGCGAGAACCATTAGCAACAAGCTTCGTGCATCCATGCAATTGAGCTCCAAATTGGCCTGCAATGAAACCTCGTGAGAGGTTTGGTGTGGAGGATCGACCAGCATCCTGCTACGCGATCCAACAACGCTTTTCAGCCGGAGTCTAGAAGACCATCAGAAACGGTCTCTAGATCAATCTTGAGCGAAAGTTCAAAAAAATTCGACAAATCATTTCAGTCTGCTAGCTATCGCGTCCGACACAAACTATCTGATGACGCTTCAACACAATTTACAAATGGGACGGCTTCGCGATGGCCGATTTGTTTCGGCGCTAGCTGCGACTTTAATCCTCGCTTTCCTTGCGTACATCGCTCGATTGAGCGACGTCACGCACGACGCATTTCATGAAATGGCGCTCGTACGAGTCTTTGCCGAGAGCGGCACGTTTCCGATGGGTGATGTGTTTGCCTTTACGCCAACCGTGAATCCTGCGGTACACCATGAATGGGGCACCGGGCTAGTGTTGTATTGGTGTGCCGGAATAAGTCCGCTTGGAATGGACGGGATGGCGGTGCTCCGGATCGTGATTGTATTAGCCATCGCGGCTGCGCTCTATCGAGTAGCTCGCAACGGTGGCGCTCATCCATTGTTGATCTGTGTTTGTGCACCGATACTCTTTCCGCTTCTTTGGGTCGGCTTCGCAACGATCCGAGCTCAGCTCTTTACACTTTTGTTTATTCTGTTGCAAATCCTGCTGCAGCAGTCCGATTGGCATGGACGTAAGAGGTGGGTGGCTCCATGGGCCGTGATGTACGTTGTTTGGCTTAATATGCATGCGGGTTTTGTGGTTGGCGTTAGCCTTATGTTCCTGCATGTCATTGAACGATGGATGACAGAGCTTGGAGAGGAGTGGTCCGTCGAGAACCTTCGAAATGCGTACTTCAAACTCTGGCATCATTTCCTGCTACTGCCGATCCTGGCTGTTGGGTTGCAAATCAACCCATGGGGTTTGCAATACGGCCCCTATTTACTGCGAGCGATCACTATGGCGAGACCGACGATTCTCGAATGGCAGCCGTTATGGATGACTCACGACAGTACCACGGCCCTGGTTGCATTCGCTCTCTCCATCTTTGCTCTTGGATACGTCGCAATGAATCGTCGTTGGTCAAGGCTGCGGGGTTGGTTTTTTTGCTGCATTGCGGCTTACATGGCTCTGAAACACCTTCGCCATGGTTCGATCTATGCAATCGTGTGGATGGCTTACATGCCAGGTTGGTTAACACCGACAGCATTCGGCAGAACGGTCACTGCTTCGATGATGAACTGCCGAACGATTGCGATCTGCGGTGCTGGGCTGACCGCTACAGCCTGTGTTGGGTTCATTCTTTGGCATCCAATTTGGAAAGCAACTATTCCGTGTAGCGATCCAAATGGCGCGATGGTCTATCCGACCGGTGCTGTTCGGTACCTGCATGAACACTCTTTTTCGGGCAAAATCATGACTCCATTTGCGAGCGGTGCGTATGTTTCGTGGATGTGTCATCCGAAAGTCCGTGTGAGCCTCGACGGACGATACGAAGTAGCTTACCGTGAAGACGTTCTTCCAAAGCACGATCGGTTTTATGCTGCCGAGCCAGGTTGGCAAAACGTGTTGTATGAGTATGCCGCCGACTTAGTTTTGGTTCAAGCGAATTCTCCGGTACGGAAATCACTTGGAAAAATCGGAACGAATACGGAGCGATGGCACGTTGTCTATGAAGATTCGGTTTTTTCGCTTTATGCTAACGGCGACACCGGAAAGACGTTTGAGTAAATAAATGATTCATGCTTTGGGAAATGAAGCCAAAAAAGGCAAGTCTGGCAGCCAAAAAGGGAGCCAAAAAAGGGGAGCAGTCTGTGGGTGGGTGACGCGGGGCAGCCGAGAGTTCTGGTGAGTATTTTGGAGGGGTCTTCCTGATTTCGTTTTCCGCTCCCAGGCACATCGAAACAGCCGCCTGTCGAAAATCGCCGCATCGAAGACTGTTTGCAATCGACGATAGCGCCGGGCACATCGCAGAAAACAATTTGGACGCTGCCTAGCGATTCTTGGACGCATTTGAGGCGACAGTCGAACTGCTATGCCAGTTCCCGGGAGCGGGAGGCGAGGTGTCGTGTTGGTTCCAAGCGGCTTCGGGCGAAGTTGGTCAATGGGTTCGGAACTTACGTTGTGCTGTATTTTATCACAGAAGCTTTGGTGATATTGCACGAGTCATTCGTGGCGGTCAAGAACTTGACCAGATCGCGTTAAGCGCGAGCTAAGCGAAATGTCAGTGCGTTGGTTTCAGGGGCTTTCTATGGCTAGGCCGACGTAACGGATGGG
Source organism: Pirellula sp. (assembly GCA_043744075.1). Lineage (GTDB taxonomy): Bacteria > Planctomycetota > Planctomycetia > Pirellulales > Pirellulaceae > JBKCUI01. The sequence goes on from JAYTVL010000270.1 coordinate 11,714, forward strand.
TTCCGGTCAAATGAAGTGACTTGAAGAAGATACAAATCATGGGTCCGATCGGTTTCATGTTCGATCAGTACCATAAAATGCTTACCGACCGCCAAATTTTCTGGATGACGAACTTCGTAGGTTTGCCCATCGCTCATCTTGATGATAAATGGTGAGAACGGAGTTGCCCTGAGCAGTTTGGTAAGTTGTTCTTTCATGTCGCAACTCCAGATTCTCTTGATTGAAGTCTAAATTGTATCGCCAAAGCCCAGTCCGGCGTCAATGAGCAAAACCAAACTATGTCCATATATTCCCAGCCAGACGGGAAACTATACTTGCTTGACCTCTAGCTACCAGAGTGATTTTTGTGGTAACATTAGGAAATAGACGAGCCGGACTCGCACCGTTCAGTCACGCGACCCATCACTCAATTCGCGTTTTATTTCATTGCCGCAGAAAACGATTTTTCAAGAGTTAAGAATCCATCGTAAAGAATTTCGAATCTCATAATGCCGAATTTGTTTAACGGACTTATCGCGTTTTTAAAAGTGATTGGCATCTTGATCCTGTTCTGTGCTTCAACGGGATTGCTGATTTGGTTCTTTGTCACGTTTATCAATTTCGAAAATGCTTGGACATTGATCCCAGCTTGCTTTGCCTTTTTTGCATTGATGCTGCTGTTCGTTTACCTAGCTCGCATTCCCATCGGCTATAACATTCGCAACCTGACCGTTCGTTATCGGACGACTCTGTTGACTGCAGTTGCTTTTACAATGGTGATCGGAGTTTTGACCTTCCTAATGGGGTTCATCAACGGGCTAAAGAAACTGACTCAATCGAGCGGCAACCCGGAGAATGTGATCGTCCTCTCGCAAGGGGCGACAGATGAGGGAATCAGCAATCTGCCATTTGAAAATATGGGAGACATCGCACAGCAAGATGGGGTGGCCCGCTTCAATGACGAACCCCTTTGTAGCCGTGAAGTCTATCTTGTCCTCAGTTTGCCCAAAGCAGAACCTCGGCCCAATAGCCCTAGCCGGCGGTTATTGCAAATGCGAGGACTGTACGATCCACTTGCTTCTGCTAAGGTGCATAATTTTGAGTTGTTACCTGGCGGAACTTGGTTTTCAGACGCGGGCGTACGTCCTTCGGAGGATCCCAACAAACAGCCGATTGTCGAAGTGGTTCTCGGTGAAGGAATTGCAAGAGAGCTTGGCTCGGACCGGTCCGAAGCGAATCGTCTCAAGGCAAAGAATCCAGATGGGCTAGAGGTTGGTGACACGATTCAATTGGATAGTCGAGAACTGCTTGTAACCGGAATCATGAAAACGGAGGGGACGACCTTTGACTCCGAAGTCTGGGCAAAACAGAGTGTCATTGGACCGCTCTTGGGCAAGACCAACTACACGACGTTGGTGCTCCGCGCGACCAGCAAGGAACAAGCACAGAAACTAGAAGATTTCTTCAGCGGCAAGGACACGAACAACAAATACGAAAAATCGCAAGTCAATGCATTGACGGAAACGAACTATTTCAAAGCCCTCGGTCAAACCAATTTGCAATTGTTGATTGGCACCATGGTTGTGGCGGCGGTCATGGGATTCGGTGGTGTGATGGGAGTTATGAATACGATGTTCGCAGCGATTAGCCAGCGGGTACGCGACATAGGTATGCTTCGATTACTAGGCTTTAGTCGCTGGCGAATCTTGGTCAGTTTTCTTGTGGAATCACTATTGATTGCTTTGCTGGGCGGACTCGTTGGTTGCTTGATCGGCTACCTGTTCAACGGTTTCCGAGTGACAAGTATCGTCAGCAGTGGTAACGGCCCGGCAGGTAAAGCAGTTGTGTTCCGAGTTGTTGTGGATTGGGGAGTATTAGGCATCGGCCTGATGCTGAGCATGATGATGGGCTTGGTCGGCGGTCTAGTTCCAGCCCTCTCCGCCATGCGATTCAAACCGCTAGAGTCCCTTCGCGGTTAACATGTCGCACATAGATTTCTCTCATAGGAAAAACCCGAATGTTGCGAACCCGCTGGTCCCTACAACGGCCTGATGGAGAAAATGGCTTCTCCTCAGATTCGCTTAGGATTCGATCCGTTCGCGTGACCGTCTCACCATCATGTCTGGACAAGAATACCGCAGCGCCTTTTTTGGGCACCTTAATCTTTATGGAATGCCGGCCCTTGTTTTCGAGGGCAAGAGTTTTCATTTAGACAATGATGGACCTGCATTCGGTGTCGTTGGGGCGAAGGCAACCTCGGAGGGCGGCTACGCTATTCATGCGCACGGCGGATACTTTAAAGTGAAGTCAGTTGAATTTTATGGATACAATGTTGATATAATCCGCAAATCGGATTGGTGTTGTTGATGTTAACCATCGGGAAATCGCCATGAATCAGAAGTCCTTTTCGGTGTGCTTGTTGATTTTGATCGCATGCGGAAATATGACCGAGGCCCAGCAGTCGACTCATGTAATGACTCGCGACGTGCGTGTTGTAGATCCTATGGGCAATTCGTTGAAAGATGCCTTTGTTCCCAGCCCCATTCGCGGAACGATTGTTGGGAACAAAGGGCCAGTAGTAGGTGCGGAAGTTTATTGGTGGCGTTCGCGAGTGCATGATATCGATCCGATGAAGCCTGTTCTCGCCGTAACCGATGCGAAAGGTCAGTTTGAATTGTTGCGGACCACTCCCTCAGCCAGCGATCCCGCAGTCTGGGACATGACGGAGGAGATGGCAGTCCGCGCACGCAATCATGGTTTCCGAAGAACATCTCCAATCGAACTTGGTCGCCAGCCACTACCTCCTTCCGGCTTGGTTGCTTCTATTGCGTCCGTGTTCACTGGGAGTGCAAGCGGATTTCGATTGGAGTCTGAGGGCACGCCAATTCAAGGACGCCTTGTCGACATCGAAGGGCAACCGATCGAAGGGGCTCAAATTCGAATACGCTGGTTTTCTGAGAGCAAAGGACAATATTCTTTCGAGAATGCAAATGAGAACAACTCAGATCGAATTCGAGACGTTTCCAATTTGACTAACGTCATTGAACACGTTCCGTTACGAAACGCATTGCCGATAACCAAAACCGATGAGAACGGTCGGTTCGAGCTGCGCGAGCTACCAGGCCGATCGTTTTTTGAATTGTTGGTCGAGCGGTCTGGAATTGAGTCTATGGATTTGGTTGTCCGAAATTTTGGAGGGAGCAACGTCGTAACAGTCTCACAATCTCAGGGGTCTGAGCACAATCCGCCGACGAAGGTTTATCCCGCAAAGTTTGAAGCCGTCATTGGACCATCCTACACGGTCGCTGGATTGGTCACCGATTCGAATACGCAGCAGCCTATTCCGGATGCGCTAATTCGAGCCACTAGAGTACACGGACAACGTGTTACAAGTAGTCGTGAGCGAGAGCATTTCGCGACACGGACGGATGCAAAAGGTCGTTACAAAATCTCGGGCCTGCCCATCGGCGAAGGCAACCACCTGGAGGTCTTCGCGACTGGCGGTGTGCCTTACGTGCCACTCGGATTCAATGTCAATACGTCGAAGGCAAGTGGCGGTACCTCTTCGGAAGTGATTCAGGATTTCCAAATAACGCAAGGGCTTTGGGCCGAAGGGCGTGTTTATGACAATGTGACCAACGAACCATTCAAAGGAAGAATTAGTTACTACTGGTTTCGCAATCGCGAACTGGAGGCCCAACAGCCCGGTTTGAAACAAGCCTATTTGAAGGGTCGCTATTTCACCGATCAAAATGGACGCTTTCGCATTCCTGTATTGCCCGTAGCCGGAGTGATCGCTTTCTCAACTGACAATCGCGACCACAATCGTTTGTCGGCGTTCCCGCGTGGCTATGGAGAGTACGAGTTGATCAACTACCGCCAACCAGCGTTTCCCCACTACGATTCCTTCCCTTTTTCGCTCATGCCGGGTAATTACGAACGGCTCGCGCTTGTCAGACCCGAACCCGATCAGCAGATCGTTAAGGTCGACTTGCCATTGCTGGCAACCAAACCGATTCCGGTCAAGATTTTTGAAGTAGATGGGGCACCTGTCGACCGAACGATTGAGATTTACGGCGGTAATGAGCGATGGGGTTGGCAAAAAATACCAGCGATCGGCTTCGAGGTCGTAGACCTGTTACCAGCACAACGTCGCAAAGTGTTCGCCTTTGATCGAAAACAAAACTTGGTCGGCGGCACCATCGTCGATCACGAGCCCGACAAGGCTTTTGAGATTCGTTTGGCACTTGCAGGCAGTGTTCGAGGTCGTTTACTCGACGGTGATGGACTACCGATCACCGATGCAATGCTGAGCATAGAGTACGGTGATTTTCAAACGGACCAGACCACAGCCATTTGGGCTGATCAGGTTGGCAAGATCTACATGCCTAACGAATTGACTGTCGACGAACAAGGGCGATTTGAAATACTCGGCCTGTCCTCACAGTGGAAGTACACTGCAAGAGCCAACCATCGCAGAAAGAAGTTCACAAGTGTTTTTGGCTACGTGTTCCGCGACCTCGCGATCCAACTAGGCGAGACCCGCGATCTCGGTGACATAAAAATCACCATTGAAAACTAGTCATGCTCATCAAATGGCACTTACTTTCGAACCATCGGCCGGAACGCATTAGCGTCCGGCTATACCGCATACCATCTTTTGCGGGCCGCACAGGCCGCAGTCGCAATCGTCACTTGATTTGTCAATTTTTCTATTCGCGAACAACTCGAATTTGAATCGGAAGGGTGGTCGGGTTGCCATCGACCTTGGCTCGTAAATGAAACAAACGCGATTGAATTGGAACCCACGGCGCTGCGGTGATGAACACCTCACGTACAGTTTGTCCCGCTGGTATCAACAGACCGCTTAGTCCAATGTTGTTGACGTAGCAACCATGAGGCAGATTGCGGCCGCTGTCGTCGCCTCCAAAAGAAATGTCGGTCTTGTTGTCTCCTCGCTCAATGACCAAATTTGCCGAAACGGTTTGCCCAGGTCGAATTACGATTTCCGAAATCGACCCTGCATCCGGACCTTGATTTTTTGCAACCACCTTTAGCTGCATCGCGGGTTTATCGCTGACCTTTACCAACAGTGGAAGCTTTTCAACATCAGTGATTTTTCGAGTTCCAATTATGCTGTGACTTGAGATCTGAACCGTAAATTCCTTTGGTAGCGAGTCAGAATTGGCTGGCATGCGTAAAGTACCGATCGCTCGAGACTGTCCTGCTTGTATGACGAGCGGGTTCGACAACAGTATCCCTTCGGGAACGCCATCGACTTTGATTTCAACATCTTCATCGCATCCTTCGAAGCGATTCGCAACAACATCAAATTCTGTCCCAACGCCGGGGCGCAAAGTGATCTCCTTTTGTTCTAGTCGCAATTTGTATCGCGGTATCGGGCGCCGAAGTATAAGCTTGTATTTGTAGTTGTCTCCCGCTTGGCCGCGAGTGTCGCGGACACGAATCAAGTAGCGGCCATCCGACTTAGACGTAAAAGTAATTTGACTATCTTTGCCCAACTGTCGAGACGCCTCGTCGTCGTTGGTGTAGTAAATCGGAAAAACAGGCAGTCCATTAGGTATCGTCGGTTCACCATCACTCAGCTCACGAACAATCCATGCAGGTTCGTTGAGTGCATGCGTGGTCGCAGTCGTGTCGAAATAGGTAAATCGGCTTCCTACTCCCGGATAGACTTTGAAGCCAGAATCTGGACCACGGGGGTAAAGCCATAACTTGACTACTTCCCCGCCAGCATAAAGTAGTTCGTTCAGTTCCATGTCCTCCCAACGATGCAAACGAAAATCGTCTGGGTTGTTGGAGTCCTTTCCTCGAAACGTAAAATACGTTTCACGGACCGCTTGAAGTCGGGTTCGTACGATTGGTTCCCCTTTTTGCTCGAGGATATCGATAACGCTATCCAATGGCGAACCACCGCGACTTGCATCGATTTGCACAACCCATGGCTCGCCTACTTTTGCGTCGAATGCGTACCAGTCACCGGCAAATTCGCCCGCCATATCTTCTAGAGTGAGTACAGCACTAAGTTCGCAAGGACCTGAAATTTCTTGAGCAGTTGCAATGGAACGTCGCATCGCAGCTTCGTCAAGCTGTTTCATTGCAGCTTTCGATTCGGGCAAGTCAGGGGCCTTGGCAGATTGCGTTTTAGTCGAGACGTTCCGTGCCTGCGAATTCAAGAGCGCTGTCGCATCAAAACTCGAGATTTTGCCACCCAGAGTACTAACTGTTAGCGTAGTTTGCTTTGTGTCCCACAATAAACCAGAAGGGACTTCGTCGATGGTCCCAACTAGGCCCAAGGGGGAACAATCTTCTGCGTTCCACAGTTTTATCTTCTTGTCCTCGCTCGCGGTTGCAATGAATCGACCGTCCGCAGTCAAAGCCAATTGAGTTACGGAACCCTCGTGTGCAAAAGTCGAAAAGAGCATTGGACTAACTGAAGGTTTGTTCATAGAGAGTAAATTCCAAACTCGAATACGTCGGTCTGCTCCTGCGGCCAAGACACGCTTCCGTGGAGAGTCGAATCGAACTGAATACTGTTCTGCTTCACATTGTCCGAACGTATCAAGTCGCGCGCCGCTATCCACTCGCCAGATCTTGATGGTTTCGTCTGCGCTAGCGGATGCGAGAATCTGACCGGTTGCGTCGAAATCCAAATCGTAGATAGCTCCATTGTGTCCGGTCAATTTATTTAGTAGTTTACCATCCGACATGTTCCAAAGCATGATCACACGGTCATAACCTCCGGTTGCTAATATTTTGGCATCGGGACTTAAGACTGCGGTATACAGCGTATCTTGGTGTCCCTCGACGACTCGTGCGACAATTGGATGAATTCGTTCACTCCCGTTTTCTAAAACCGTTGCTTGTCCACCCACGCCAGGAATGCCAGAAGCGATCACGGTAAATCTTCCGTCGCTTGTTGTTCGAACTTGTGATACTTTGCCAACAATCTCGAATGGCAGGGGCTCGCTCCATTGATCTTGCTTGAGGTAGACTGCGTTGAATCGCCCGATCAACAACTGCTGGTTGCCAGTCCTGCCGATAGCCGTAATTGGCGATGATCCGCTAAAGGAGGTTGGGATGTTTTTCACGCTCAGTCGAGACTTAAGCGGCAGCGGTTCATCGCTTCCTTTGGCACCTTGTTCGATCCAACTCTGGATAACCGCGATCTCTGCAGAAGTGGGTTGAGGCGAATCCTCAGGCGGCATTTTAGGCTCTTTAGTTCCGAGCATCATCTTGAGCATTACAGACTGCGTCGGATTTTTTGGCACAAGGATGGCTCCCTTTGGACCGCCATTTACTATATTAGCAAAGGACTGCAATTGGACTTCGGACTCATTATCCTTTTCGTTGTGGCATCCAACGCAGTATTTGGTCAAGATCGGTTTGACTTCGCGCTGGTATTCGAGATCGAGAGCAAGCCCCAAGCCTTGGGTTGCTATCAGAGCAATTGCAATGACCACAGGGTGGAACTTACGCAGGGGACGGATCCCATAGAGATTAATTCGGAGGCTCATTGTGTTTTCTGTAAATATGCGGCGAAGGTCCCATGCTGGTTTAGTCGTTCTGACGAACGAGCAAGATTCTCGTCATTTTCGCAGTCGACATGGTCGTCTGCAATCCATGAACGCCACAATCACAAGAGAAACGCCATAATCGGGTCATATGGTTTCTGGGGCTTTTTGTTGCACAGGCCAGACCAAGCCCTACATTCCCAGGCAAGATCTTGTGGGTATAGTTTAGATTCTGTAGAGGTCTGCACGTCCACTGAATATTTTACCAAAAAGACAACTCAAAATGAAATATCGCAAGTTTGCTGGAATGGGTACCCTAGTATCGGAAATTGGCCTCGGTACTTGGCAATTGGGCGGGGCGGAGTGGGGCGCTATACCTGAGACCGAAGCGCTCGCAACACTTCAAGCAGCCGCAGACACCGGAGTTACGTTTATTGATACGGCTGATATCTATGGTCAAGGGAGAAGCGAATCGCTGATTGGAAAGTTCTTACTGTTGCAAAGCGATCCAAGCCGATTTTTTGTGGCAACCAAATTAGGACGCAGTTCCGATCCAGGTTGGCCGGAGAACTTTGAACCGAATTCTGTTCGACTCCACACAGAACGTTCACTAAAACGACTAAGTGTGGAAACCATTGACTTAACTCAGACACATTGCATTCCGCCCGAGTTCATGCAACAAGAGTCATTCTGGGATTCGCTTCGAGAGTTAAAGCGGGAAGGAAAGATAAAGGCCTTTGGCGCGTCGGTCGAATCGGTCGAGGAGGCTCTCTATTGCCTTCAAGTCGAGGGGCTCAGTTCACTTCAAATTATTTTCAACGTATTCCGTCAGAAACCAATCGACGAGTTATTTGAGAAAGCTCGGACGAAAAAAGTTTCGATCATTGTAAGACTTCCGTTAGCAAGTGGTTTGCTAGGCGGGAAGATGTCCAAAGAGTCGCATTTTGCTGCCGAGGATCATCGAAACTTCAATCGAGACGGCCAAGCGTTCAATGTAGGTGAAACCTTTGCCGGATTGCCGTTCGCACGAGGTTTGGACCTTGTCGAAAAAGTTCGTGAGTTTGTTCCATCCGGTTGGTCGATGGCGGACTGGGCATTGCGATGGTGTCTTGATTTTCCAGAGGTAACCACAGTGATCCCAGGTGCTTCGCGTCCAAGTCAAGCTAAATGTAACTCAAGAGCCAGCGACTTGATGCCTCTTTCCAAGGATACGCATATAGCGATTGCGAAATTCTATCAAGACTGCGTCTCGGAGCATATCAGAGGCAAATACTGAGCAGTAGCGACGTCGCTCTGCGTCTCGGCAATGCAGTGTCGCGCAGCGACACTGCCACGTTTGCAATTTAGGCAAGCGGCAGACTGGAATATACCAAGGGACCGGGTGGCACGCTCAGAGGCTGTGATTTTATAGTAACCGTCACACTCCGTGTGACGTCCGCAGTTCAAAAACCTCTGGTTTTTGAGGCAACGTCACACGGAGTGTGACGGGTAGTGCGCCTTTGAAGGCGTATGAACAGTTGGGTGAAAGTCCTA
>JAYTVL010000271.1:0-20747 GCA_043744075.1 Pirellula sp.
TATCAGCCGCAGGGCGCTAGCCCACGGTTTACGGCAAAGAACCGGACGCTAGCGCGTTCCGGCTAATTAAATCAACAGCCCGCTCGTCTCGATGGAAGCCAGACTGAATGGCTAGCCGTCGACGACCACGAATTGATCGACCCCCAGCCTGCTTTCGTTCGCTGAAGGCGAACGAAAGCAGGCTGGGGGTCACGTCATTGTGTTGCAACGTTCGTGTCTAGCCAACCAGTCATGGGACCACTGGCACAAGGCCAGTGGTGCCCTCGCAGAGTTAGCCTATTAACCCTTTAAGTTTTTGCAGCCATTTCGGAATGGCGATCATTGGGTCTTCTTTTGCCTCGTATTCCAATGCAACCCAACCGCTGTAGCCAGCCTTGCGCAAGATGTCTAGAACGCGTGCTAAGTCCGTTTCTTGATGCTGGCCGTTTGGGGATATCTCGACCTTGATTTGTGCATTTACTGCATACGGTGCAATCATTGCTAACTCGGCATAGGGGTCAGCTGACAGACTAAAGTTGCCTGAGTCAAAATTGATGCCGAAGCTCTTCGATTGGACCTTGTTAACGATTTCCAAAATGCCCTCCGCTTTGGCGGTAACGCCACCATGATTCTCCAAGCCTAGGTAGATCCCTTTGCTCGATGCATACTTGGCCAATGTCTCGCTCGCTTCCACGCAACGTTTGACCGTGGCATCCCATGTATCCCCTTTAGGTTGGGAACCGGCGAAAATTCGAATCACCGGAGCACCGAGCACCGCATAGTGATCGATCCATCGTTTTGCCTTTTCAATATCCTCTTGGACCTTGGCAGCGTCGCTTTGGCAGAAGTCGTTACTGATAGCTCCCCCCGAAATCGTAATACCTCGTCTATGACAGTGCTGCTTTAGTTCAACAAGGTATTCGTTTGACACTTCTTTCGGGAAGTAATAGCTGGTAAGCTCTGCGCCAGGAATCCTTTGCTCTTGGCAGAAGTCGACGAACTGGAACAAATTCATTGCGTCGGTTTTTTTGGTTAGCCGGTCTCGCAATGAATATGCGGCAAGACTCAATCGAAGCTGGCCAGGAACGGGTCGCTCAAATCTATCGACTGCGAAAGATCTTGGCAGGAACAGTCCGGTGGCGCAAGCTCCACCCGCCAATCCCATGAATGATCGTCGCTTGAACGAAGCCTGTGCAGGAAGTTGGGAAGATAGAATCATTTGAGAAGCCTCGCTGGTGAGATGGGGAACGGTACGCAACCTGAAAAACTTGTTATACTCGATATCATAGTGGAAGATGTGACCGCCACCTACATACCCCTTTTTTCAAATGAATTCGTTGGCAGTTGAACTCCATGGAGTTTCCAAAAAGTTCGGTAACCATCAAGCGGTCTATCACATGGATTTGTCGGTTCCAACTGGTTCGATCTACGGATTCATAGGCCCGAATGGTTCTGGTAAAACCACCACAATGCGAATGATTTTGCGCATTTACAAACCCGATTCGGGATCGGTAACGGTGTTGGGCAATGATCACGGTGATTGCGCCGATGACCGCGTGGGCTACCTTCCAGAAGAGCGAGGGCTTTATCGCCGAATGACGGTCAAGCGTGTTTTGCGGTACTTCGCCAGAATCAAGGGGATGCAACGCCCCGATGCGAGCATTGAGCGCTGGCTCAAGGATCTGGGAGCGGATAATTGGCACAAAAAACGGATCGATCAGTTGTCCAAGGGGATGGCTCAAAAGATCCAGTTCATCAGCGCCGTCGTTACGAATCCACAACTGGTGATTCTCGACGAACCGTTCACTGGGCTCGATCCTGTCAATATGGAAATGCTCCGCGATGCTGTATTGCGGCTTCGGGATGCTGGAACCACTGTGATCTTTAGTACTCATGATATGGGAATGGCTGAGCAGTTGTGCGACCGTGTCTGCATGATCTTCCAGGGCAAGAAAGTTGTCGATGATTCCATGGAACACATTGCATTAAAATATGGTGAGCCACGGCTTCGTGTTCGTTTAGCGAATCGCGATCCTATTCCACAGTCCCTGGCTGGAGTGCTCGAACAAATCGACCGTGGACGATGCAAGGATCTGGTCTTATCGAAGGACGCGAATCGCCGCGAAATACTTCAATCGCTCATGGCTGCAGGCGATGTCGAGCATTTTGAGATGGTGAAGCCTTCGTTGCACGACATTTTCGTTTCGATTGCAAAACCATCGGCTATCGAGACTATTGAAGGAGCCTGATAGTTGGCCAAACTCTTCTTTTATTATTCGACGATGAACGCGGGCAAGTCGACGATTTTGCTCCAATCGAGTTACAACTACCGAGAACGCGGTATGCACACGCTGGTATTCTCACCGGAAATCGACGACCGGTTTGGGGTCGGCAGAGTGAGCTCTCGAATTGGGTTGCAATCGGAGTCTATTGCGATTTCACCGTCGGACAATCTGTTCCGTTCCGTGCAGAAGGAACATTTAAACCAGACCGTCCATTGTGTGCTCGTCGATGAAGCCCAGTTTTTGACAAAGCAACAGGTGCGGCAGCTAAGCGATGTCTGTGATGAACTCGATATTCCTGTTTTGGCATATGGCCTGAGGACAGATTTTCAAGGTAACTTGTTCGAAGGAAGTCATCATTTAATGGCATGGGCTGATACTCTCAATGAAATCAAGACGATCTGTCATTGCGGGCGGAAAGCGACCATGGTCCTGCGGATCGACGCACACGGAAAACCAGTCCGCGATGGCGAGCAAATTCAAATTGGCGGCAATGAACGGTATGTCACTGTCTGTCGCAAGCATTTTAAAGAGGGCCTGGCGGAGCGGAGCTCACAGGATCTTCCGTTCGAAGATCTGTAATTGGGGTAAAACTGAGCCGCAAGAACTAGCCGCGTCGCTATGAATTGCAACTAAGAACGCTGCTGTAGCATGGGACCATTGTCCCGAGCCTGATGGACTTAGGGGCGAGACAATGGTCCCATCCTACTAGCCATTTGCCTCGAATTCGATAACAATCTGCTAGATTTCATCCCCAGAAAGGTACATCGATGCTTGTTTTAGAAAAATACTCCTTTGGGGTGGGCGATCGTTTCGCTCATCAAGCCAAAGCGCAGCTAAACGCATTCCTCACCCTGTCGAATCAAATGGAGCCCAAACAAGGGTTCGTTGTCGTTCCGGTTTGGAACAAGTCTAATCGAGAACACACCTTCGTAGGCTCAGAACCGCAAAGTGTCTACGACGCAGCCGTTGCAGCAGTTGCAGATCTCTTGTGGAATCATCCATGGTACGTTGATGCAGATCATATCCAACTCAAAACCGTCGACCGTTTCTTGGCCTGTTCCAATTTTTTCACTATCGATGTTGCGGATTCCATAGGCAGGCCGGCGAGCGATGCCGACGTCTCAAATTTTATTCAACGTCATCCTGAGTTATTGAGTCCAATCTCGATCCCTGGACTAGGCGATCCGTTGACCATCGCACGCCAGGAAGTCGAAAGGGTGGCCCGCAAATATCTTTTGGCAACTCGCCAAGCAGGTGACATTTACCGATATATCGCGAGTAAAAAGGGATTCGGAAATTTTGTTCCCGAAGTATCGATGGATGAGACCGATGCGTCACAAACGCCGCCCGAGCTTCTGATCATTTTGGCCGCACTCGCCGATGAAGAGTTACCTATCCAGACGATCGCACCCAAGTTCACCGGTCGGTTCAACAAAGGCGTTGACTATGTTGGCGATCTCAAGCAATTCGAACGAGAGTTCTTTGACGACCTAGCCGTGATTCGATTCGCCATAGACCAATACGGTTTGCCTGCTAACCTTAAGCTAAGTGTGCATAGCGGCAGCGACAAATTCGGTCTGTATCCTATTATTCGAAAAGCACTCAACGCGACCGGAGCTGGCATCCATGTCAAGACCGCAGGGACGACTTGGCTGGAAGAGCTGATCGGTCTAGCTGAAGCAGGCGGTGATGGACTATCGCTGGCCAAAGAGATCTATGCATACGCCTATGAGCACATTGACGAATTCTGCGCTCCATACGCCAGCGTCATCGATATCGATCGAACGCGATTGCCATCGGCGGCTGAAGTCGCTTCGTGGGACGGTGGACACTTTGCAAGCACCATGCGACACATTCCAAGCGACCCTCGATTCAACGCCAACGTCCGTCAGTTGTTGCACGTATCCTTCAAAGTGGCCGCCAAGTCAGGCAACCGATTTACCGACTTGCTGAAGTCAAACGCGTCAATCGTTAGCGAACAAGTGACCACAAACATTTTTGATCGCCATCTCATACCACTGTTCGGCGTCGATCATTAGTCGGGCTAAACCGGACGCTAGCGCGCCCGCGGCTGATTAGCCGAAGGGCGCTAGCCCACGGTTTTCGGCCCATGTTATGATCGACGCCGACTTTTGCTTGGTTGAGTTTTCTACCTTAACAAAATAGTCATAAAAGAAGCCATAATGAAAAACAGAATTTTAGGAAAAACAGGACTTGAGCTGCCAATCCTAAGCTTTGGAGCTTCGTCGCTGGGAGCAGAATTTCGCAGTGTGCAGCTGGACGAGATTTTCGAAAGCGTCCGCGTCGCGTTGGAGCTTGGTCTCAACTTCATCGATACATCGCCGTTTTATGGACGTGGCATGTCCGAAGTGTTGCTGGGCATCGCGCTCCGTCAGGTTCCGCGAGACCAGTACACACTTTGTTCCAAACTAGGTCGATATGATGTGGGCCATTTTGATTTCTCCGCCAAGCGAGTAGTAGAAAGCGTCGATGTCAGCTTGCATCGTCTGGGGACCGACCATTTGGATATCATCTTGTGCCATGACATTGAGTTTGCACCTCTCCAACAAATCATCGACGAGACATTACCAGCGCTGCGTCGCATCCAGCAAACGGGCAAAGTTCGCTTCGTTGGCATTAGCGGCTACCCCATGAAGATTTTTGACGTAGTCAGTTCCAAAGCAGAATTGGATTGCATACTCTCGTACAACCAATACACTCTCCAGAACACGCGATTGGCCGACGAACTAGTGCCGAAGCTCAAGGCGAAGAATATTGGCATTATGAACGGAGGGCCATTTGCGGCTAGGCTACTAACCAATGCTACATTGCCGGTATGGTTTCGCGATCCCAAAGACGTGCAAGCTGCGGCGAGAAAGGCAGCCGAGCATTGCCAAAAGCGAGGAGTCGATATTGCTCAACTTGCATTGCAGTTCTCTTGTGCCAATCCGGATATGACAACCACCATCGCTGGCAGTGCCAACCCAAACAACATTCGCAAGTGGGTTCAATGGTTGGAGTCGCCTGTCGATACGGCATTGATGTCAGAGGTCATAGCCATCTTTGAGCCTGTTAGAAACGTTGGACATAGCGAAGGACTTCCGGAAAACAACTGATTCACGTAGGTCCAGCTGTCCTCAGCCGGACGTTTTGCCGCACATCCGCGAACCAAGAAACTTATCCTGATCATGAACGAAAAACCTCAGCGAGTCACGGTCAAAACGCTGCAATCAATGAAACGCAAGGGGCAGCGGATCAGCATGCTGACAGCTTACGACTATCCCACAGCGCAGATGCTAGACGAGGCGAAGGTCGATTGTATCCTCGTTGGGGATTCGTTGGGGATGGTGGTGCAGGGCAAGACGACAACCGTTCCGGTGACTTTGGACGAGATGATCTACCATGGCGAAATGGTGGCCAGGGCGACCGAACGAGCTATGGTAGTGGTCGATTTACCTTTCCCCGTAGGCCAACTGAGCGTAGTTCATACTGTCGAGTCCGCCGCGGTTATCATGAAGCGAACGCAATGCCAAGCGGTAAAAATGGAGGGTGGACACCTGCAAGCGGCCTCGATTCGAGCGCTCGTCGATGCTGGCATTCCAACGATTGCCCACATTGGATTGCGCCCACAGAGTGTTCATGCGCTCGGTGGTTACCGTGTCCAGCGCGATGCAGACCAATTGATGACCGACGCCAAAGTAGCCGAGCAATCTGGCGCCTTTTGCGTCTTGATGGAATGTGTTCCGCCAGACCTCGCCAAGCAAGTTACGGAGCAATTGAGTATTCCGACAATTGGAATCGGTGCTGGACCACATTGCGATGGACAAGTACTAGTAACCAACGACATGCTAGGTTGGAATAGTGGTTATGTTCCGAAATTTGTTCGGCGTTACATCGATCTGCGAAGCGCTGCAGCGCAAGCGGTGCAGCAATACTGTGCCGACGTTCAGAAAGGCACGTTTCCGAGTTCGGAAGAATCGTTCTAACGTAGCTTAGGCTTCCAGCCTGAGATAATCCCTCACAGGCAGGATGCCTATGCTACGAGGATCTCGCGAATCACGTTTCCATAGTCCATCTCAAGACGCTTCCGACCTGGAACTTCCATAAGCCTCGGGTGCAATCCGAGAAGATGATAGATCGTGGCATGGAGGTCGGTGACATAGTGTGGATGCTCGACAGCGTGAAAACCCAACTCATCCGTCGCACCGTGAATGCCAGGTCGAATTCCTGCACCGGCGAACCAAATCGTGAAGCCATGAGGATGATGGTCCCGTCCCGTCGCCGACTTGTTGAACATACCGAACTCCACGCCGGGTGTTCGTCCAAACTCGGTTGTGAAAACGACAACCGTATCTTCCATCAAACCGCGGCGTTTCAAATCTTTCAACATGCCCGCCACCGGTTGATCGATACGCTCGCATGATCGTGCGTGGTTTTTTTGCAAATCACTGTGTGAATCCCATTCGCCGTAGTCACTCAAATAGACCAATGTATATCGGACGCCGCGCTCGGCAAGCCGCCGTGCCGCCAAACAACGCTGTCCAAAAACAGCGGTCGTTGGATTGTCAATCCCGTAGAGCTTCTGTGTCTCTTGCGTTTCGCCAGCGAGGTCCAGCGCTTCAGGCACAGACTGCTGCATACGAAAGGCTAGTTCGTACGAATTGATTCTAGCCCGCAACTGAGCATCCTTTGGGTACTCGGCGGCCGAAAGTTGGTTGAGCTCTCTCAAGAATTCAAACTCGCCACGCTGTTCAATCTCGCTAATGTCTGTAGCCCGCCGCCCAAAAGCCAGCGGATTAGCAGGATCCAAATGTAGTTGAACGCCGCCATAGGTTGGCCCAAGATAATGCGCGTCGAAGTTTTCCTTGACTCGCGGATCTTTGAACTCGCCAAGGAAGACGAATTGTGGCATGTTCTCGTTGAGCGTCCCTAAACCGTAATTGATCCAAGATCCAATGACTGGCTCCGGTGAATCCAATTTGTGACGACCGGTATGCATTTGAAACTCAGCCGCATGATCGTTGTCGGTTGTCCACATGGAACGCACCACCGCCAAGTCATCGGCGCAAGTGGCCAAGTGGGGCAACCAGTCGCTCACCTCAAGTCCTGTTTGGCCATATTTTTTGAAGCCAACTTGCAACGGGAATATCTTCGAATGTAGTTCACGCTCTAACCCTACGACGGACCGCGATCTCTCAAGATACATCGGTTGTTTTTGTGGATTCGGCAGACTGGTTTCGTCATACGTCTTTCCACTCAGCTTGTTTAGCAGTGGTTTTGGATCAAACGTCTCCATGTGGCTGACGCCGCCGGATAAAAAAATCCAGATCACGTTCTTGGCCCTTGGAGGAAAATGCGGCTTGCCATCTGCACGACGATGCTCAATTCCTTCAACTCCATAGCCGTCTTGATGCAGCATCGAGTTGAGAACCAATCCACCGAACCCCATTCCCAGGTTGTTCAGAAAGGTTCGTCGCGAGCGGCCGCAAAAAGAATATTTTGAGTTTGTCATCTTTCACTCACTTTTGTCATTTTCATTCGTGCTTAAATGTAGCATAGGCTTCCAGCCTGTGTTCTGAATTCCACAGGCTGGAAGCCCACTGCTACTTTTACCGTATGGTCACGAAATCGTTGTGGTTCATCAGTGCATGCAGCAAATTTTCACGCGCCCGCTCATTAGGCAACCAGCCTGAAGTTGTCCCAGCCAAATTCGTCAGTCGCCCCGCCTGTTCCGTCAGAAATTTTAGCGACGAAAATACTTCTTGTACACGCGGTTCTCGATTGAGCACTTGAAGAAACGCGATTCTCACAAATCGACTTTGAACGTCAGCCTCCTTGGATTCGGAAACATTTAAATTGGCCAAAGTCCACAATCGTTTTTCCAACTGTCGGCTCAAGGATTTTGTCAGCTCGCTATTGATCAAAGCCAGAGCTTGTTGTGGCTGGACTGACGATGTTCGACTATAGCAATCGCAAGCATTTGCGGCATCAAAAAGTTCCAAGAATTCCATTTTTTCCTCGCCATGATGAGCAAAATAGAGACTGCGCCGTCGAGACGTCATTCCTTGTTTATGATCGATCTCATGGCCGCCCAGCGTCTGATCCAGCTCTCCGGAAAGCGCAAGCAAACTGTCTCGCACAACCTCAGCTTGCATTCTCGATGCTGGAAATCGCCAGTACGTCTTGTTGTCCGGATCGATGGTCGCTGCATTGGCCGATTCATGTTCAGTCTGTTGAAGTGAATGAGGAATCATACTGGCCATTCGATAGGACTGGCTGGTAACAATCAAGCGATGAAGATGTTTTAGCGACCAACCGGAATCCATCAGTTCACACGCCAGCCAGTCCAGCAACTTTGGATGCGTCGGCTGACTGCCATTGCGACCGAAATCATGGGGCGAATCCACGAGCGCCTGCCCAAAATGTCGAAGCCAAACATGATTCACTGCGACGCGAGCTGTCAGCGGATTATCCTTGTTAGCGATCCATCGCGCGAGCACCGCGCGACGCCCAGTAGTCACTTGTGGATACTTGGGTGACAGTGGAGTATACTCGCCGAGCTCTTTGGACAAAGCGGCATTTGCCGAATTAAGAGAATCCGTCGCTGCGGCACGTTGCTTCTGAGCTGCTTGCAAGGCCTTGGTGGCTTTATCGATTGTCGCTTTGTCTTCCTGTGTCTTCGCTTCAGCTAGTTTCTCTTCAGCGATGGCGGTCGCACTCTCAGCGGAAGCAACATTAGACTTTACTGTAGCCAGCGTCGCCTTCCGTTCGTCCTCGCAAGCAGACTGAATCATCGCTTTGACCTCAGGTTCATTCTTGCGATCCTCGGCAATCGCACCTGTTGAGTAGCGAACGGAATCAGCTTTGATTCGCTTTTCAAGGCTTTCTAGCTCGAGACTTGCCGCATGCAGTCTTGCTTCTGATGCCGCTTGCAATTCCTCTCGCAGTTTCGTCGGTTCCGAAGCCAAGGCAATGCGAGCGTCAGCTAGTTGCTTCTCTGCGGTAACAATTGCAGACTTCCATTTCGATCGCTCTTCGTCTCTCACTAGCTCCTTCATTCCTGGGTAAGCGACTGTGATGGGCAACTCAATCTGCGACGTCTGCAACTTGTCGCCACCTAGCACCGCCGGAGCGCCAGGGCTGACTGGCGCCTTTCCCTCGATTCGCAGACGCGCATCTCCTTTCGAGAACATGTGCGTCTCTGCGTTCAGATACTCGTCGAAGACTCTAACCATCCCGCTTTTAATTGGACCATAGGATAGTGCATACACATACTTAACGAACGGACCCGGATCTGCTTCTCCTGGAACACGATCATGCCTCAATTCCAGTGGCTCAAAGAACGCTCGAAATCGGAAGTACTCTTCTTGAGTCAAAGGATCATACTTGTGATCGTGGCACTGAGCGCAATTCAAAGTCAACCCAAGAAATGCCTTACCCGTGTGTTCAACTAAGTCTTTCTTCCAAGTCTCGTAGTTCCATTTGAACCAACTGCGCACCAAGTACCCTGTGGCCACAAGACTCTGATCGTCATCCGGCATCAACTCATCTGCCGCAAGCATCTCGACAATCATCTGATCGTACGGTTTGTCTTGGTTAACCGACCGAACAATCCAGTCTCGCCATCGCCAAACCATGGGATAACTGTTCATCACATCGGGCACCGCGCGACGACCGTACCAGTCACTGTATCGCCAGACATCCATCCAATGCCGTGCCCAACGTTCGCCATGTTGCGGCGATTCTAACAATGCATCCACGACAGTCTCGTATGCTGCCTCTGATTCGTCGCTTATGAACCTCTGTAATTCATCTGCCGTCGGTGGCAGGCCAATTAAGTCGATGTAGAGTCGCCGAAGCAGAGTCGCGCGGTCCGCCTGTGGCATCGTCTGAACACCTACCACCTGCCGAATGTTCATTAGGAAGGCATCGATTGGATTGAATCCACTTTGATTCGATTCGAGAGAATTGGAATTCAACGGGACAGCGGGTCGTACGGGTACTTGAAAGGCCCAATGCCGTCGAGTGTCTTCCTCCGGCAGCTCATCGCTGGGCGATGTTGCCCCTTGCGAGACCCATATTCGAAGCAAGTCGATTTGCGCTGCAGAAAGTGGCTCTCCCTCAGGCGGCATTCTTTCGGATGCATCTGTGGCAGAAACACGCGCTAAAAGAAGGCTCTTTTCATCAGCTTTCACGGCGATCAGAGGGCCACTGGTTCCGCCCCGGAGAATCAGTGAACCGGTATCTAAACGCAACTCGGCCTCTTGTTTCAATGCTCCATGACACGCGTAGCATCGAGATTTCAGAATGGGTTTAATATCTCGAGCGTAGTCGAGTTTGGCATCGTCGACATGACTGGTCATGGCTGTCGAAAAGACCAGTCCCAACGAAAACGCAATCGTACCGGCACTGCACATCCTTTGATACAACGATTGTCGCATAGTTTCCATCTCCTAGTCTTAGCATAGTCTTTCAACCCGTATTTTGCCATTCACAGGCCGAAAACCATTTAATGCTGCACAATTCAATTCATATCGCACAATTCAATTCATATCGCTCTCCTGCCAGCATGACTGGCAGGAAGCAAAGTTTGGAAACCAGATTGCGGCGTTTAAACCCGTCTAACCCGCGCAGCGGCTGGGGGGCCGGACACGCATCCAGCTCGGATTCCGCATGACAAAGTCTGGCCGTTTTGACTACGCCCGCGATCGAGGCTTTAGGGCCTCGATCGGTTAAACATCGGTGCGGAATTCTGGTATAGAAATATAAAAGCCGATCACCCGTTTGGTAGCAGCGCGATCGACCATCACGAACACGGCAGCCGACTTGCGCTTCACGTCTTGATTGGCGTATTTTGTCAGATACTCATATAGCACCGATACGCCACAATCGAATTGCGTTCGATCATGTTGCTTGCCGAGCGGCTCGCAGACATAGTCGCTCATCGACTCTCGACTCGCTTTCGATAGTTGTCCATAGCACGCTTTAGATTCTTATTCGGTTTTTTTGCCGACAATATCGCCTCTACCAACATTCGGCTTTGCGTTTGATCGAGACGCAACCGCTCGTGCTCCTCAATCACTTTTTTAGCAGCAACCTCCACATGCGCGACAACGAAATTGGAAATCGTTCGACCTGTGTATGCCGCAGCTCGCTCGATCAACTCTTTCTATGCGCTTTATGCCGGTGGAATCATGACTGAATAGCTAGACCGTCGGCATTTCTTAGCCGACGTCTCCGAGCGAAACAACTGCCCCGTGTCGTTGATTGACCTGACGTTTTAGTTTTGCGTGCTCAGCCATTTCGAGGTTGGGGTCTTGCTCAACTATCTTTTGAGCTAGCCCTCTCGCTTGGATAAGCACATCAGCGTCCCTGACTAAATCGGCGATTCGCAGTGGCGGTAAACCGACCTGCTTCGTGCCAAGCAAGTCACCTGGCCCCCTCATTTGCAAATCTTGTTCCGCCAATCGAAAACCGTCATCTGTCGAAGCAAGTACACTCAACCTTGCATTCTCCTCCGGTGCAACTCCTGGTTTTGCAAAAACGCACACATATCCAGGAAAACTTCCTCGCGAGATCCTTCCTCGCAATTGATGAAGCTGCGCTAGTCCCATTCGGTCCGCGTCCAAGATTGTCATAACCGTTGCGTTCGGAACATCGATCCCAACTTCAACAACAGTGGTTGCAACGAGCACCTGTGTCTGGCCTGCTGTGAAAGCATCCAGTTTGGCTTGCTTCTCGTTGCCATCCATCCGACCATGTAACAACTCAACGCGAAGTCCCGCAAGCGGTCCCTCCATCAATTGCCGATATACTTGTTCCGCCCCAACCACTTCTGCTTCTGGATCGGATTCGACTCGAGGAGTGACCACATAGGCTTGACGGCCGCTACGTACCTGCTTGACAACAAACTCCCACCATTTATCTTGCTGCGCTGTGCTCCCCAAGTAAGTGTGCACCGTTGCACGTCCTGGCGGTTTATCTCGCAAAACTGAAATATCGAGGTCACCAAAAATGGTCATGGCGATGGTGCGAGGAATAGGGGTTGCCGAAAGAACCAAATAATGTGGAACCATTCTGGACTCCCGTAAATTCGCTCGCTGCTGAACGCCAAATTTATGCTGTTCGTCTATGACGACTAGCCCCAACGATTCAAATTGGACTTGCTCGCTTAACAACGCCTGAGTTCCAACCACAAGATCGACCGTTCCGATTGCAATGCGCTGTAGCAGTTCCGTTCGCTCGCGTTGCGTGATAGATCCGACCAGCAATTCGATCATGACTTGGCTTCCAGCGAGCTGCTTGCGAAGGCGAGTGAAATGTTGCCTTGCGAGGAGTTCGGTCGGAGCCATAAGTGCAGCTTGCTGCTTGCTTGCAACGGCGTTGAGCATCGCGTACTGAGCGATCACTGTCTTGCCGCTTCCAACATCCCCTTGGATCAATCGATTCATGGGCACATCCTGAGCCATGTCGTTGCGAACGTCTTCAATCGCTTGCAATTGATCTCGAGTTAGTTCAAACGCAAATCGCTTCAGAATACGAGCGTGAATCATGGGAGTTGCCAGGATCTTGGGGGCTGGCTTTTCGTGTTGCAAACGATGGCGCCGCATGGCTAGAGCGAGCTGATAGACGAATAGTTCTTGGAATATGAAGCGGTACCTCGCTTCGTTGGCCTCCTCGATCGTATTGGGCTGATGGATGGCTCGAAGCGATTGCCCAATTCCGAGGAGAAGTTTTGTTGAGTTGGCAGAGAGCCGGATCGAATCTGGTAACGCTTCTTCGATCGAATCCGTGAGGTGTTCAAGAACTGCAGCCACAGCGATTGCGACATGGCGTTGCTGTATTCCCTCGGTGAGCGGGTAGACGGGGATGGGTTTGGCTTCGGGCAGCGGCTGGCCAGGAGCCAAAATCGTTGTTTCCGGATGCCGCATTTCGAAGGAAATCCCGGTCGACTTTGCAATTCCGGTCGCGATGACGCGCATTCCGTTCGAAAACTGTTGCCTTCGGAAGGGTTGGTTGTACCATACGCAACGAACGTAACCACCACCGTCAACGGCTAGCAGAACTCCAACACTGCTACGACCCTCGAAACTGACGCGTTGGTCCATATCAACGACTTGTCCGATTACGCTAGCGCGAAAGCCCGGCTCAAGTTCCGTAATAGACTGATAAGGCGCGATGTCTTGATAGCTTCGAGGGAACAAAAAGAGTAAATCGGTAGCGCGACGGACCCCAAGTCGATGAAACAGCTCTACCCGTTGTGGCCCTATTCCAGGGATATATTGCAATGGCGTACCAACTTCTATTGGCGAAGCACTTTGAAGAGCCGATTTCTCAGAACCGGCTGGCGGGTGCGATTGCGAACCCAATCTATTTATGGATTTCTGAAGAGGATCAATTGAGGACATGTTTTGAAAGCGAGGTTGTCAGGTTGCCGTTCCTGCGGATAATGGGGACTCCAAGTTGACTATTTCAAAAGTTGACTAATCCGAAGGAGTGCCTAACGTCGTGTTTGTTGCTGCATCAACTGGTTGTTTCCCAAATCTTCCGTTCCCAGAGGTGATCGAGGTGCTTAGCGACCTGGAATTCACCTGCGTGGAAATCGTATTTGACGATAACGGAACCCAAATGCCCCCTGCTAGAATTGTGGAGGAATTCGACGAATGCTTGCGTCTAGTACGCGATACGCATCGTCTGGACATTTGCAGTTATACCGTGAAGATCGCGGCAGAGGGGGACATTTACTACGAACGATTCGCTAAAATTTGCGATCTAGCCAAAGCCACCAAGGTAGTTACCTTGACGATCCCAAGCGGTGAACATGGAACGCCGTTCAATCAAGAAGTTGAGCATCTCCAGAAATTAGTCGGAATCGCTAGTGACCGCGGCGTCCGAATCGGGCTAAAAAGCCAAATCGGACGATTGAGCGAAGATCCCGACACGGTCAAGAATCTATGCGACTACGTTCCCGGTATCGGCTTGACTTTGGACCCTAGCCACTATTTGTGCAGCAATAACCGTAACAGAAACTACGAAAAGTTACTTAAGTATGTTTATCATGTGCAATTGCGAGACTCGAAGAAAGATCAATTGCAAGTCCGAGTTGGACAGGGCGAAATCGAATACGGACGCGTAATTACGCTTTTGCAAGGAGTCGGTTACGACCAAGCGTTGAGTGTTGACATGACGCCAATGGAAGGCATGGACATGCGTCAAGAACTTCGAAAACTGCGGCTTTTACTGGATAGCTTGCTATAGAAAGGCCTACCCTAAAATGCAAAATAAAGGACACTTCTCGCTCAACGCCAGTGTACGCTATTTTGAAGCCAATACCACAGTCGTTTTCCGGATGAACTGAGGGCAAGATCCGAGGGCTTCGATGGATTCACCCAACAAGTTTCGACGCTTGGTTCCCACTTGCCAGGAATTGACGAGTCTATTGCGGCTTCGTAGCTTTTTAGCGTGATTCGGTATCGTGTGACTGCGTGCCTAAGTTCATGGATATTCTTGCCAACGAGTATCGATCTACCGAATTTCACTTGAAACTGAGCGGCAACTGTTTTTGATTCGGCAGCTGATGTGTTGCACCGCGTAACATCAAATCGAGGAAAATCCCAAAGGCCTGCCCACCGCTCTTCTGGCCCACATCGACGCATCAGGATTCGCCCCTTGCTGTCACGTATGACCAGAGCTGCTTCGCGGAGTTCGGTGTATTCCTTGGGCCGTTTGGGGACAGGGATCGTGGCCTGAGAATTGGAGGCAAAGGTAGGACACAAAGCCTTGAGAGGGCAAAGCAAGCAAAGTGGGTTCTTGGGCAAGCAGACTTGCGAGCCGATTTCCATGAGTGCCTGGTTTATTTTGCCACTACCGGTTCGCTTGGGGAGAACAAGTTCAGCAAAGGCCCAAAGATGCGCCTGGCTTTGTTTGGACGAAGTTTGTAGTTTGAGATGAAGCAGTCGAGAGTAGAGTCGTTGTGTATTGGCCTCGACGATGGGTAGTCTTTGATCATAGGAAAAGGACAAGACGGCCCCCGCAGTGTAGCGACCGATGCCAGGTAGCCTGACTAAGCTGTCATATTCCGTTGGAAATGCTCCATTGTGGTCCGACTTAATTATTTTGGCAGCTTGGTGCAATTGCCTTGCTCGCCGGTAATATCCTAGCCCAGACCAATGGCGATAAACATCGTCAAGTGAAGCCGTTGCCAACGAATTGACGTCTGGAAACGACTGAAGGAAGCGAACATAATAAGGAATCACCGTTGCAACTTGGGTTTGTTGCAACATGATCTCACTCACCCAAATCTCATAAGGCGCGGTTGTCTGTCTCCATGGCAATTCTCGTCTGCTTTCCACATACCACTTTGTAACGAGTCGACGCAGTCTCGCTAAATCCTTCGGTTTCCAAGCTAGAAACTCGTCATGCATCACTCATCCTTGATATCGATGCGCCGACCGAGAGTGACCTCAACCTCTTGTTTTTCGCGTCGAATTAATTGGCGTTGAGGGAATTCAAGCGGTAATTCACTTAGTAAGGGGACCACTCGCTCATATTCAATGATGACAGTTTCGCCATCAGCGAACTTGGCAAGTTGATTTCTCAAGTCTTCAAATACGTGAATTGGAACACCGTTAACGGAGAGCATTTTATCGCCACCTTTCAAGCCCGCTTTTTGTGCAGCTCCATCCTTGACAGCCACACTGATAACCGTTGAGTTTCCTTTTGCCTCAACTCCCAGGAATCCGCCTCGTGACACGAATAATTCAACGCCATCTAGGTTCGATTTAAGAATTTGTCCACCGCTCTTGGTCAGCTTTGTTCCGAATAGGTAAACATTTCCCCATACTGGCAAATTGCACAGCAGATCGGCTGACTCGTCTCCGATCGGTGAATAGTCAATTTCAAGCAAATCTAGGTCCGGCGCGTCCCGCAGCACTGTGAGGTCCTGTGTTGAAAGCTCTGTCTCAACTAGTTGAAGTTTTTTCAAATGGGGAAGGCAAATGACTTGTTGCAATAACTCACGACTGATCTGTGGTCCCTCAAGTCGTACGAACTGAACATCGGTCAACCATCTGAGGCAAGCTAGATCGGCAGCGTTCCCAGTAAAATTCCTGTCGATAACCAAAGGTTGTGTGACGCGGAATCTTCCGCGCATAACGTGAAGGTCACGATCGATCAATGTGGCTTTGCATGCTTCGAGCAAATAGATCGCGGCGTCTTTTTGTTCAGCACCGATCACCTGTAATATTTTCTCAGCCCGAATGGATTTGCTGGTCGTTCGAGATGCAGCCAATTGATTTAATGAATCGAACGCGATTTTTCCCGACTCGCTGTAGGGGTCCATTGCAATTGACGAAATGAACTGGAAAAGACGGTCTGCGCGTTCCCCTGTAGCATCGTTTATCGCTTGAATTACGAATGGGATCGCGTCCGTTTTTCGATTCGTCAGGTTGAGAGTTGCAAGTTGCCGTTTGGAGTAATTGTCCGAACCGAGGTCTTCAATCCATGCATTTATTTCTTGGGCGGCAGATTTAAGTGAGTCTTCGACGGCTGCAGAAAACGGAGCAGAAGAGGCCATAAACAACGCGAAGAACATAGCTATGGCGAGCGACAGAAATGTTGTTCCGTGTTGAATTTGGAGATCATTACACGCCCGACGCGCAAGCGAGTGATTGGGCCTCCGTCCCTTGCATGAGCTGCGGGCTTGTATTGCGACGCATGGACCGCTTGCCCAGAGTGCGTTCCCTGCGCCACAATGCATCTTCAGGCGAACATGTCGCTTTAGTCGCTTAGATTGATGATTCGATTTGAGTTTCATATCCCGTTTTTACACCTCGTGGACACTAGCTGGCCTCACCGATGGAACATAGTTTTATAGCATGGGCCAAACAAAGAGCAGCCCGATTGCCCAAAGTCAAGTTGGGCATCGGTGACGATTGCGCTCTGATCGGCCATGACTCATTGGATTCTGCCGAAACCGATTTGGCAATCACGACCGACTCACTTTGCGATGGAACTCACTTTATTCTAACCGAATGCGGAGCCCAAGCGGCAGGTAGAAAACTGATAGCAGTCAACTTAAGCGATTTAGCCAGCATGGCCGCTACCCCGCTAGCGGTATTCCTTTCGTTGTGTCTACCCAAGGAAAACGCAGGCGATATAGCCGCCGGTGTGTTCGAGGGAGTGTACGAATTGGCAGAAAAGTACCGGGTTGCAATAGCTGGTGGAGACACCAACGTATGGAGCGGCCCACTGGTTATCCATATGACTGCACTAGGAAAAGTAGCCTGCGGAGGGAGCTGGTTGCGAAGCGGTGCATCGTCCGGCGATGCGATTGTTGTGACCGGGAAACTTGGCGGCAGCATCCTTGGTAAGCACTTGACGTTTGAGCCGAGGCTAGAATTGGCTGCCGAACTCCATCAACTTGGCGTAGTAACTGCTGCAACCGATATCAGCGATGGCCTCGGAATCGATCTACTCAACATGTCGGTCGCAAGCAAATGTGGCGCAGAAGTTTGGTTAGACCAAGTTCCCATTAGCGATGATGCGGTGGCTTGTGCTCAGAAGTCAGGTCGCGCGCCACTTGAACATGCTTTAGGGGACGGTGAAGACTTTGAGTTATTGCTGGCCATTCCACCAGAGAAATTGGCCGAATTGCCGAGTGAAATCGGAGGCGTACCTTTGACTCGCATTGGGACTTTTGTGACCAGAACCGGCCTCTGGTCCAAAGACAAGACTGGCGTGAAACAACTGGCGCCTCGAGGCTATGTTCACGGTAGCTCAGGCTGCTAGGCACCATCACGCGGAGCGTGATGAATACCTACTCATCACGCTCCGCGCGATGTCGGGAACCCTAATTTTTGACTCTGACGAAGCGCTAGTTTTTCTAGTGAAACTTGCGTTCGCTCGCCTGCCAGCTTGTCTGGCAGGAAGCAAGTTTGGGTAACCATATCGTGCCACGCAAATGCCGTCCCTCAATTTTTACGCTAGCTCGCCTCCGGAGGCGGCGAGCTAGTGTAAAAACGGACTAAGTTCTGGTTGCCAAACTCGCTCACCCGCGTCGCAAGCTCGAGGGAGTCGTAATAACCCTATCAGATTTTACTTACATCATCGACCGGATGGCTTCCTTTGTGGCTGCTTGAATGGCTTTCTTGCAATTCGGATTGTCCGCTTGTCCGGTTAACTCGTACAGGAATCGGCTCGGGTATGTGGGTCTCGCTTTCCCCCATTTAAATCGGGACATTGGCAATGTGATAGATAGTTCGTCTTGAGCACGCGTTACTCCGACATAGCACAAGCGACGTTCCTCGTCGACGCCATCGGCACCATCGATCAGCGAGCGTCGATGAGGAAGCACTCCTTCCTCCATTCCCACCATATAAACGAAAGGAAACTCCAGTCCTTTGGCACTGTGATAGGTCATGAGCGAGACGGCATTGCGTTGCAATTCCTTTTCCTTAGGGGAACCAAACTCGCGTCCTTCCAGAGTCACCTTTGAGAGAAAGTCACCTAAATCAGGTTTAGTCGATTCATGCTCGTATTCTGCGATCGAGTTAATTACCTCTTCCAGTGAACCGATCCTTGCGGTCGCTTCTTCGGCGTTGGGGTACAAGCGTTTGATCTCCCGCCGGTAATCGATCGAACCGATAAACTCTCGTGCCGCTCGAGTCATGTGGCCAGAATCCTCAAGCAGCTCGTCCTCTTCCGATTCACTTGCGTTCGGATCAGGAGCTTGATCGGAATAGTCCCGTTGAAATTCGACCGGTGCCGATTCGTTTGTTGTTTGGCCAGTTGCCGGCGAGGTCGATCCCTTAAACTTCTTCGAGAATTCCCAATAGAGAGACTTCAGGCTTTCAACAGCCTGTTGTGCTGCGGACGGCAGAGTCTTGACGAACTCTCCTTCTTGCATAATCTTCCAAACGCTTGTGCCGGTCGCGACCGCTTGCTTAAGCAACTTGTCGACGCTGGCGGCCCCCATGCCTCGAGGTGGCACGTTGATGACCCTCAGCAAAGAGAGTTCATCATTAGGCGTGTCGATCCATTTGAAGTAGGCCAAGATATCGCGGACTTCTTTTCGATCAAAGAAGGATTGGCTACCTGTGATTACGTAGGGGACTTTGCAGCGGCGCAACTCCATTTCAAACGGTCGGGGTTGTTCGTTCGTTCGAAAGAGGATGGCGAAGTCTTTGGGTTGGGTCGCAAGATCCTTTTTTAGCCGTGCATCGATTTCTTCGACAATTCCTTTGGCTTCTTCGGCTTCATCAGGGAATTGAAGGATGCGTGGCTGGGCACCGTTTGGGCGTGCAGCTCGCAAGATTTTGTCATGCCTATGAGTATTGAAGACGATGAGCCGATTTGCCATTTGCAAAATCGAGTCCGTTGAACGGTAGTTGTCTTCGAGACGAACGACTTTGGCTTCCGTCCAGTCAATTTTGAAATTGAGAATGTGGCGGACCTCAGCGCCTCGCCAACCGTAAATGGACTGATCGTCGTCCCCGACTACACAAAGATTGCGGTGGTCGATCGCGAGGGCTCGAATGATGCGATATTGGGTTCCGTTGGTGTCTTGGTATTCATCAACGAGGACGTGATCGTACCGAGAGGCTTCTTCGCGTCGGACTTTGTCGTTTTCCGTTAACAGTTGTTCCGTGCAAACTAGAAGATCGTCGAAATCGAAAGCGGCGTGAAGTTTCAAAGATCGTTGATAGCGTTTAAAAGCACTGGCCGCGAGGTGTTCTTTGTCCGACGTGGCGACCGAATCGGCTTGTTCGGGGCGGATACCTTGGTTTTTCCAGCGGCTTACGATACTGAGAAAGTCGCCCGGTTTGAGCATGTCGTCGTGGACACGGATTTCACGCAGTACCGTCCGAGCAACGCTTTCGGCGTCCCCGCGGTCATAGATCGTAAATTTGTCGGGATAGCCCAGTTCTTTTGCGTGGCGTTTTAGGATTTGAACGCAATGAGAGTGAAACGTGCCTACGGCGGGCCGCGGTGGAGCGGGTTGGCCTCGCCGAGTTTTTTTGGGGAGTTTGAGCCTGCTCCCAATCCGCTCCTGCATTTCCATTGAAGCTTTGTTGGTAAAGGTTACGGCGAGGATGCGGTCTGGACGAATTCCGTTTCGGATCAAATTGGCGACGCGGAAGGTGACCACACGGGTTTTGCCCGTACCTGCTCCTGCTAAAACCAGAAGTGGACCGGAAAGGGTGTCGACTGCGTCTTGCTGGGGGGGATTGAGCTCTGCCATGCTGGCCAATGTAATGGAGCCTTTAGGCAGGAAAAGGCGAAAAGCCGTTTTTGTTAAACCCGCGTAGCCGCGTCAATTCACGTAGGTCAGCCTGTCCTAAGGCTTCTGAGTGAGTCGGCTTGAAAGGCCGGAGAGGGGTTGCAACACGCTAGCGCGGATTATTCATGCAAATGCAAACTAAAGTGGCCCCGGCTGCGTATAAGTTGTTAGTTTACAACACCTTACCCGCAAGCACGGAAGCC
>JAYTVL010000272.1:0-5470 GCA_043744075.1 Pirellula sp.
TAGTACCCGTCACACTCCGTGTGACGTCCGCAGTTCAAAAACCTTTGGTTTTTGAGGCAACGTCACACGGAGTGTGACGGATACTTTCTTCGGATTCAATAAAATCACAGCCTCTCCGAGCGATAGCGATGGGCGTGGATTGTCAAGTGAATTATCCCGGCTAAACAGAACGGAGGATTTGAACATGTCACGGTATCTTGTGAGAACGATCTTGACGATGAAACCGGCTCTTGCTTTGTTGCTCTTTCTGTCATCGCGGTCTCTTTTGCATGCCGATCGCGTTCTAAGCTTCCCAGAGTCCGCGCCGGTAGGCTTCGTTTCTGTTTCGCCTCAGCCTTCTTACGACGGGCCATTCCTTGTTTTTAGTAACACCAAGAGTTCGGTCCAACGCGTGCAGGGCAAAGTTGTGGTTCCAGACGATTGCTTTGTTAAGCTGGATTTGAAACTCGACGCAAACAAAGAGCTTTCGGTCCTTTCAACGCTCCCTTCGAACGCAATTCAGGCACTTGAGATCGGGGACGCAAAGCTAACGCGAGAACATATGCTTGCCATCTCTAAGGTGAACTCGCTAGTGCAATTGACTTTAACGAATTGCCAATACACAGCGGACGCGTTTTCGGAAATCCCTCCACTGCCGAACTTGGTTTCACTCTCATGCTCTAGCTCCCAAAAACATGAGACGCCATTGATTGAACTTTGGATCAAGGATTTACCTCAACTAGAATCCCTTTTTGTTTCGCCGTCGCTCATGTCGAGAGCCCTAGAAAAAATACAAGACCATAAATCGTTGGTGTTCCTCAATGTCTCCGTTGAAGACGATTTCCCAAAAACACTACTTGCACTCAAGAAGCTCAAGTCGCTTAAAGGACTTCAAGTGGAGGTTCCACGGAATGGGAACAACGATCTGATGGAAGGCATAGGAAAGTTATCACAACTCGAATGGATCCGCTGGTTTGGCGGCAAAGTGGACACCCCAACGTTGTTTGAGTTGTCGGATTTGCCTCGCCTCAGCAGACTTGACCTATTGCACTTCGAGGCGGGCCCGGGATTTTGCGCCGGGATCGAATCGTTAAAGGAATTGGAACGCCTAGAGATTGCCACCAACAACGAACTTGGGATGATCGAATCGGAACTTGTCAAATCCCTGTTCCAACTGCCGAAGCTAAAGCGGTGGCCAAAGATCGCGAAAGTTGATTTCGAAACGCTTCAAGCAATCTGCAGTCTAGACCAAATCGAGAGCCTGTCCTTCAAACGAATGTCATCCGTTTCAGCAAAGCAGATGAAGGAACTTGGACGGTTAAAGAACCTCGTGCAGCTCCATTTGGAACACGTGGACGTCGACGACGACTGGCT
Source organism: Pirellula sp. (assembly GCA_043744075.1). Lineage (GTDB taxonomy): Bacteria > Planctomycetota > Planctomycetia > Pirellulales > Pirellulaceae > JBKCUI01. The sequence continues at coordinate 1,354 of JAYTVL010000272.1, forward strand.
ATCTTGCTTATCGGAAATGAAGCAACTGGAGTACTTGGTTTTGTTTGCTACTCAGGTCGACGGATCTGGTTTCAACGCGTTAACCGGGCTAAGGAACCTTAAGAGCCTCCGGATTGTCAACGAACGTCGCGAAATCAAATTGGAAGCGGTCGCTGCTTTGCCCGGCCTCGAAAAGCTACAACTCGGCGGGCACTTTCAGCCACCAATGCTTGTTTCGTTGCGAAACTCGCGATCGCTCAAAAATCTTCGGCTTGAAGGTCTCAGCGGTGTATCAATTGACGATACCACCGCGGAATGGATCGGAGAGTGTCCGGGGCTTTCCGAACTGTTTTTAGAGGGCAATCTTTCTGACGCCGCAGCAGGCTCCATCGCCAAGCTTCCGACGATTCATAATCTTGGAATCAGGGGCAGTAGCATGGCTCGAGATGGAATACTCAAGCTCGCATCGATTCCAACGATGCAAAAGCTGTCTGTTGAGACTACAGCCCAAATTCCTCCAGACTTGAATAAGGAATTTCGGCAGAAGTTTCCATGGATGTCGTATCTGAGGATTCTGAAGCGAGCCACTCGATAGTTGGTCGTGTTCCTCACTTCCGTTTGAGCTATGAAATCAACATAGGGATTTCGAAGCGGCATAGTTGATGGTCCATCCGTACGCATCCAGCCAACCAATTCGAGAATCTTGACGTGACTCTAGTCTGAAGGATTCGTCAACACCATTCTCAGATTCATCGAATTCCGTCAAATTCATGGCTCCGAGACGCGCATCGACAACCGCGAATAGTATAATTGCAATACTTCTTTATTCATGAATCACGAAGTGTCCAACATGAAAGTGGTGTCCAACATGACATGGAAACGCAAGAATAAACGATCTCGATCGGCATTCACGCTAGTTGAGTTACTTGTCGTAATTGCGATTATTGGCATATTGGTTGGTCTGTTATTGCCTGCTGTGCAAGCGGCACGCGAAGCCGCTCGACGGATGCAGTGTTCGAACAATCTTAAGCAAATGGGTTTGGCATTACACAATTTCGAGTCCGCCAATAAGGAGTTTCCTCCTGCTGGGTTTCGAGGAAGTGGAGAGGGTACATGGGCAGTGCGACTTCTGCCCTTTCTTGAGCAGACCGCTGCATACAACCAATGGGATCATACGAATATCGGCGCCTACTTTCGTTTGGGAGCAACACCTGCCGAGGTTGCCGCGCGACAATTGCAAGTGCCTGCGTATCTTTGCCCATCGCGCCGTGGACCGATTCAATTGAGCAAGAATGGAGACAGTCGAAATAACTTTACAGGAGTTACAACCTACAATATTCCGGGAGCTTGCGGAGATTATGCTCATGTGGGCGGTGGTGACGACGGCACATTTACCGACCAAGGAACACTTAAAGCGCTTGACACTACGGGCACGTGGCAGCTCAGTCCGGTTTGGAAAGTCGTCAAGGCGAAGTCGATTTCCTCGTTCCGGACGGTAACCGATGGGACCAGCAATACTGCTGTATTTGGAGAAAAACATGTTGCCCCGATCGCTGACTTCGGTCTCGTTGTGGCTGGCGACTCTTCCATTTACAACGACAACGCCCCGCAATTCTCTGCGCGACTAATGGGACGGCAGGTTCTCAATGGAACGTTCGCTCGTACTTTGGCGGCAGGGCCAAACGATGTATTTCGCCGCAATGAACGATTTGGCAGCTATCATCCTGGCGTTTGTCAGTTCACCTTTGTCGATGGAAGTGTCCAATCTCTTTCCCTCAATACAGATCTCGATGTGCTAACCGCATTTGCCCTACCATCCGATGGAAAAGTTGTGGCGCTTCCTTGAGCGATTGATTGTCAACTACTTAACTCGATTGATACTTGGATTGTGAAGAATGGCGAAGCATTGGTCGAAGCTAGCAATATGGTCGCTTGCATGCATCGTAATTCTTGCAATCTGTGCCGTTAGCGGATGTGGCTATTCTCCTGTTACGCATCCTGTTTCCGGGAAGGTTGTCAAGAAAGGCGGCAAGGTTTGGATTGGCGGCACCATCACGTTCCAGTTGGATAAAGACCCATCACTCAATGCAACGGGAGAGATTCAGAAAGATGGCAGTTTTACGCTGGCCACGCATTATGTTTCTAACAACAGTGGCGCAAGCAAGCCTGGTGCTCCTGTAGGCGAGTATTCGGTGACTGTCGAACCGTTCTATGGGGATGAATTGCCAAATTCGATTAAGGGAAATTCCGTTTCCAAGAAGTTTAACGTGAAGGAAGGGGATAACTCCTTCCTAATTGAAGTTGAGTAAAGCCGGACGCAGGACAGGTTCTGACACGCTTCGGCAAGAGTTTTAAAGTACAACCCCCATAGATGTCGGATCGCTAACGAGCCGTTCAGCGAATTCGTAGAGCGATTCGGCAAGGAATTGGGGAGGTGTTTTTCTATCGCATTGATAGTCGATGTAGACGGCAGAATGACGTTCGTCGACAGGTTGCAGCGCGTATAAGTGTGACGAGATTAACCAATCGCCAAACCAAAGAAAATCCCATTTCGACGCGCTGTTTTCCTTGTCAAGTCGATCAAGGCACCATAATTCGAACATCCGGTCGTTGGAGTGACCGTTTTCCATCCCGCCCGTCAGGCAGTAAAGGTCAGTAACGTCTTGAGTCGCATGAAATCCGTGCGAAGCGAAAAGAGTCTGCAGTTTGTCACGCGAGACGCCAGGTTCCAGTGGCGTAAATTCGCTTTGCCACGTCTCAATTAGTTGCTGGAAAGCGCGAGTAGTTTGTTTCATGTATCGCAAACCCTTTTTGCAAAACCAACGACAATCTTTTCCAACATCATTGAAGCGTATCAAAACGGATTACAATGCCACTCCAATACGTTTCCTCACCGCCAGCAGTATCAGTCTAGCCGATCTTGCAGAGGTACGCCACTTGCACAAGGGCGACCCATTTCTGTGGAAATAGGAGAAGCTGATTGTTCAAAGACATTGGTTAGATGGAGGAAGACGCTTACACAATGTAATCTACAGCTCGCCTAAGTCGACGATGGTTGCCAACAAATTAAGTCAATAATTTGCCTTCTGCCATTCGAATAGTTGGCATAAGTTTCTAGCGACTCACACGCCCTTCGTACCTCAGGGCGTGCCACCCAATTTACAGGAAGGTTTCAAACTGCTGCTCGCCTAACAAGATCCACTACAAGTTCCGACAGCTATTTTCCGGACGATGCTAAGCGGTTGGTTGACCGATATCAAGGTCGACAAAAAAATCACCGACGCATGATTCGAAACCAGGAATTGCGCCGCCACCATCGATCTTTTCATGTTCTTTCACAACACGCAAATCGGAAGGTGATGTATAAATTGCGACAGTACGATGGGTACAATCGACCATCCAAACAACTTGAACACCGCAATGAAAATACTCTAGCCGCTTCCTGGCCATTTCCGCTTTGGTGTTACCAGGGCTTAGCACTTCGACGACTAAATTGGGAACGATCTGCGGATAAGCTTGAGACGGAAACTTACCGCCTGGCAATTTCTCACGAGCCACAAAGGCAACGTCCGGGCCACGGGTCGACGTCTGCAAGCGAAAGAAACCATCTGCACCGGAGATTAGACCCGATCGATTTTTAAAGACATACGTACCGATAATTGTGGCGATGGCAATCGCCACGATCGAAGCTTCGTAACTCACCGCTTTCTCCACTAATGTTCCATCGACCAATTCAAATAGTCCTTGTTCTTTGGACTCATTTAAGGCCATCAAATCAGCAAGGGTCGCATGGCCAGGCGCTGGATCGAGTCGCACTCGCATCGCAGAGATGCCACCGAGTTCGATCAAGCGATCCTCAAGCGTGGTCGCAATTGCCATGTTAAAACTCATTGAAGCTCCGATTCAAAAAAGTGAGTTTGAATAGTTTAATCGAGTTTAGTATAGTCTTGTGTTCCTACCGTTTGCGTTCGATTGCTCGAACACCTCGCCAAATTTTCGACACTTCTCGCTGATCGCCAGTATGCAACTCTTGCGAATGCAATCGTTTCCGTTGGCTTTAAGCCAGCGGGACGGCATCTGACAGCTACATTGATCGCCAAAACAAAGCCTCCGCCGAAATCCGTCCGGCACGGCGAAG
>JAYTVL010000273.1:0-20709 GCA_043744075.1 Pirellula sp.
GTCGCTGACCGATGCGTTGCGGCAGTGTGACGGAGTGCAGATCCAAGCGATCGTGATGGTCCGCGACGATTTCTGGCTTTCCGTCAGTCGTTTTTTACGCGAGTTAGAAGTGCGCATTCTTGAGGGAGAAAACAGCGCACTCGTCGATCTATTTGATTTGGACCATTCGGCCAAAGTATTGAGCTTGTTCGGCAAAGCGTTTAAAAAACTGCCGGACAGTTCATCACAATGGATACCGGATCAACACGAGTTCATTCGGCAAGCGGTTCAAGGTCTATCGCAAGATCGAAAAGTAATCTCCGTTCGATTAGCGATTTTTGCAGAGATGATGAAGTCGCGAGAATGGACAACTGCGGCATTGCGAGAGGTCGGTGGTATCGAAGGAGTTGGTGTAACGTTTTTAGAAGAGACGTTTGCTGGCAAGCATGCCCCGCCAGAACATCGAGTCCATCGCGATGCGGTTCGTGGCTTACTGACGGCGTTGCTTCCTGCAACGGGCACGGATATCAAAGGGAGTATGCGTTCAGCGGACGCATTGTGTATCGCTGCCAGCTACGAGCAACAACCCCGCGAGTTTAATGATCTTATAGACGTACTTGATAGACGATTGCGGTTGATTACACCTGTCGATCAAATCACAACAGGCGCCCCACTTCAAGCAGGAGACGGGCGCTCAAATTCTGGCTCCCCTCGCCCGATGGAAGACGGACACTTGAATTCTGGCTCCCCTCGCCCTTTGGGAGAGGGGCTGGGGGTGAGGGATAAAAACGTCTCCATCTCAAACACAACGGCTCATTCTTTTTCACCCTTAACCCTTAACGCTTCAAACGTCCACTACCAACTCACGCACGACTACCTCGTTCCGTCGCTACGTGACTGGCTGACGCGCAAACAACGTGAAACACGTAAAGGCCGGGCTGAGCTCAAGCTCGAAGAGCGCACAGCCACGTGGAATACGAAGCGAGAGAACAAGCAGTTACCAACGATAATCGAATGGCTGAGAATTCGTGCGCTTACAGACTCAAAGCGCTGGACAGATTCTCAACGAACCATGATGCGATCGGCTGGCAAGCTACACGGCGTGAGTTGGGGTGGTGGCTTGGTGGCATTGCTTTTGATCGGCGCTGGGATTCAGTCGTGGATATCTGCTAAGGATTGGAAAAGTCTTAAAGAGCAGACGCGAGGGGCTGCTGAGTCGTTGCAGAATAACCTTGGGCCCTCGATTCCAATCAACATTGAGGAACTTCGCAAGTTACCGCGAGAATTGGTGCTTGCCGAGTTGACGAAACGATTTGATGCAGCCACGAATCTAGGTCACAAACTGGCCCTCGCCTTTGCGTTAGCGGACCATGGTTGTGTGGAAACAGAATACTTGGTTTCTCGCATCGATGAAATTGCTGATACGGACACCGGGAATTTTGTTGCTGCACTTAAATTAGATCGTGACAAAGCCGTCTCTGCGTTGAAGTCTGCTGCAACGAAATGCATAGACAAATCACAATGGAGGCAAAAAGCCAAAACTGCCATCGCAGCTATGGCGTTAGGAGACTCCGAAATCGCTGACGATGTTTGCACGTATGAGGACCGTCCCGATCCAGAACAGAGGACGCTGTTTATCGACTTGTTTCCGCAATGGGAACTAGATGTCGGTGTAGTGTTGAGCACGGTGCGAGGTACTGAAAATTCGTCGCTTCGATCCGGTATTTGCCTAGCAGTGGGCAGCATTCCATCGGAACGTGTCACGGATGAACATCTACAGTCATGGAGAACCCTTGCTTCGGAATGGTATGCAGGACAAGGCGACACATCAACGCACAGTGCAGCGAGTTGGCTATTGCGACAGTGGAAATTACCAATTCCAGACATTCCGAATAAGCATGAAATCGTGCCCGAGCGAGACTGGTTTATCAATTCGGTCGGTTCAACCATGCTGCGAATTCGCCCAGTACCATCAGTACAGGATCCAATTGAAACCTTTCGGCAACAATTAAAGAAATTGGAATCTGTTACCGCAATCGAGTTAGAGGACCCAGAAGTTCTTGAGCGAAGAGCCATCGCTTATTTTCAGACTGGGAAAACGGAGGAAGCACTCATTGACTTAACCAGCCTGCAAGCCAACGCGCCTATTGAGCGTCGGGCAATCATTATGTTATTCCGAACACCTGCTCTGGCCAAACTAGGCCGAGGTGAAGAAGCAAAAGCTTCTCTCGCAGAGTACATGAAATTAGAAGTTTCGGCAGCATTTAAGCCGTATATGGAAATACAGGTTTCCGCATGGTTAGGTGAAATCGCGTCTGCAACGCAACTACTCGAAAGGGGCATCGAGGATTTTTCAAGCGATGTGAGCGGGTTGTCTCACATGGCCCGTGCAGCAGCGTTGTGTGCTCAAGCGACCGTAGACTCTTCGCCTGACGCTTCCAAGAAATTTGTCGATATAGCGTTTGAAATTTTCGATCGACTGCGAAGACTCTATTGCGGTGAGAAGTACAGTGAGCTAGATCCACTGATCCAAGATCCGGATTTCGCAATCTTTCATCGCGAACCACGGTTTATTGAGATGCTTGCAAAATGGAAAACGCTGGATGAGTATTGGGTTGCGAACTGCGAAGTAACTCGCGGCCAGTTCGAGGAGTTTATCAAAGATGCAAAAGTGGCCGTTTCAGACAAGCCCGAAGAACAGAGAGGAGAAAAATGGGAAGGAGTAAATGGCTATGATAGCCCAACCATGGATCACCCCGCACAGAACGTGAATTGGTATGACGCAGTGAAGTACTGTATCTGTTTGAGCCAGAAAGAAGGGCGCAGTCCATGCTACCGCCGAACCGGAACCAAGGAGAAGAATTATGAAGGCGAAAACGATGCGTGGGAAGAGATCCCGGGCGCAACAGGTTATCGATTGTTACGAGATGCAGAATGGGAATACGCATGTCGCGCCGGAACAACGTCCGAGTTTTCCAGTGGCAATGACGAGACATTGTTGGTCAAGTACTGTCAAATGTCTCCATCGAAGTTGACCTCGATTGTCGGCAGCAAGTTGCCGAACGCATGGGGTTTGCATGACATGCATGGAAACGTAATGGAATGGTGTAATTCGAAGTATGGTGATCTGGGTTCGTTCCGGAGGAGCCGTGGCGGCGGTTGGGGCTACGGGGAATGGAGTTGCCGGTCGGCGTCCCGTGGCACGCTCAAACCGACGTACCGGGGCAACAACGTGGGGTTCCGACTGGCCCTGAGTCCGTCTAGAGTTACACCGGAGGTGCGTGAGACGGAAGAGCGTAGCCAGTAGGCGGAGGCACGGAGGTCGCGCCTGCGGAGCAGCGACCGTAGATGCCGCTGGCGTAGCGGGGAGAGTAGAGCGATTGTCCTCAATCGCTCATTGTTTTCGCGTGCGTGTAATGGGCAACGCCCCCCTCTAGCGCGTGAATTTCAAAATTCGAATACAAAGGAAGTGATTTATGAGTCTTCGCTTTTTCACGATTCCGATTCAGGACTGTGTAGTACCTGAAGCCGATCTAAATGGTTTTCTATCGAGTCATAAGGCGAGAGGCAGTTGAAATCCTACCCTAGCCATCTCGTGGCACGGGCGTCTCGCCCGTCAAAACATGGGCGGGACGCTCATGCCACTTGGTATGTTTGTTTCTGCCCCTCGCCTAAAGTGCTCGCGATCGAACGCAGCTGGGTGGATTTAGGAACGAAGCATCAATATTCAAAATAAACAAATCGAAAACAAGCCCCCGGTTTTATACCGGGGGAAGATGACATTCAACCTAGCCACGATCGACTGACCACACGGCAAGCCCCCGGTTTTATACCGGGGGCAACAATGTATCGACTATGGGAATCGATCCAAACCGACAACCGCGTTTGCCGAGCCGTTGCATCAACGAGGACGATTGGCCCATGTTCGAAGTCCCCTTGCCAAAGCGCATTGGGCAATTCTCGAGTCCAACGGCAACGGACTTTCTCTTTGGCCACACCCAGTTGCTTGCGTGTTGCACCTTGGATTCGAAGATGACGATAGAGGGTCGAGCTTGGAAGCTCCGCACCTAATTCGGTACGCAAGATCTTGTTGATGACAAGATCGGAACGCAACGGTTGCTCGAGCTTGATCGCGACGGCTCGAGTTACGCGAGCATGAATGGAGCGTCTGGGCTTACCGCGATCGGAACGAGGTTGTTTGACGATCCCTCGGAATCCACCTTCTCGCATTCGTTGATACCATCGCCAAAGCGTGCGAACGGAGACCTTGGCTCGCTTGCCGTTGGGAAAGAATCGCTCTTGAGAAGCGACGTTCTGCATGTACGCTTCGCGCTGCCCTCTTGGAATTTCTCCAGTGAGGAGGGGAGCCAGGGAACGAGAAATAGCGTACACTGGCGTTGAGCGAGAAGTGTCTTTTTATCCTTGTAATTTGCGTGGTGTGTTTATGGTTCTTGGTCGCCTTGTGTTCGTTCTTCTGTTTTGTATTTTCGCAAAGATCGGAGTTTGCCAACAATCGGATGACGCTTTACAGAAAGTATTTGAGGATTATCACGAGCAGTATCTCATTTTGTTTCCACTGGAAGCGACCGCGTTTGGGGATTCTCGCTATAACGACCAGTTGCAAATCGATATTGATCAAGGGTTCGCAGCCAAAGAGTCGCAATTCTATAAGAAGATCCTTGAACGCATTCGAGCAATCGATGTCCATACTGCAAGCGAATCCAAAAAATTGGCGGCCGAGATTCTTGACTACGAGCTCAGCATGCGACTTGAAGGAATGGAATTCGACTTTGATCGAATTCCATTCCACCAATTCGATGGACTGCCTTTGCTGTTTGGTCAAATGGGGAGTGGGACCGGCATTCACCCTTTCAAGACAGTAAAGGACTATGACGATTGGCTTAAACGCATCGATGCGTTTGCTGTTTGGTCAAGAATAGCAATCGAGCGTTTTCGCGATGGCATCAGGAGCAAATATGTCCTGCCCAAAATACTGGTTGAACGCATGGTCAAACAAATGTTTGATCCAACGATCGTCAGCGAAGATCCTGAAAAAAATCTGTTCTATGGTCCAATCAAGCTCATGCCAACGCATTTTTCAGCCACCGAACGCGAGAGACTTGCAAATGCATTCAAAACAGCCATCATTGAAAAGATCATTCCGGCTTACCGTCGCATGGGGGACTTTCTTCGCGACGAGTATCTCCCGAGAGCTCGTGAATCGACGGGCATTTTGGATTTGAATGGGGGCCAGGAACACTATCAATATTGGGTGCGGCGATGGACGACTACGTCGCTTTCGCCAGATGAAATCTTCAGCATCGGCGTGTTGGAGGTCGCTCGAATTCGAAAAGAAATGGAAACGGTGAAGCAACAAATGAACTTTTCAGGATCGCTTGCGGAATTCTTTGAAGATCTTCGTGTCAATCCAAAATACAAACCCTTCAAGACTCCGAGCGAAGTGATTTCATTCTTTGCTTCGATTCAATCCAAGTTAGAACCACAAGTTGAGAAAGCCTTCTTGAATCGTCCAAAGACGACCTTTGAGATTCGTCGAACAGAAGCGTTTCGCGAAGCGACCGCAAGTGCGGAATACATGCCAGGTTCAGCCGACGGTACTCGACCCGGTATCTTCTACACGCCAATTCCAGATGCTACGCAGTTCAATATTACTAGCGGGATGGAATCTTTGTTCTTGCACGAAGCGATACCTGGACACCATTACCAGATCTCTTTGCAGCAAGAGAATCAACAACTCCCGCGTTTCTCGCGGTTTCTCTGGTACGGAGCATATGGAGAAGGCTGGGCACTGTACTGCGAATCGATCGGAAAAGAGCTTGGTCTATATTCTGATCCACGACAGCGAATTGGTGCTTTGGGTGACGAGATGCATCGAGCTATCCGATTGGTCGTCGATGTCGGAATGCATTGGAAGAGTTGGACGCGAGAACAAGCCATCGAGTTTATGATTGCCAACGAACCCATTAGCCAGGATGGAGCCGTTGCCGAAATCGAACGTTATATGGCATTAACTGCCCAGTCTTTATCGTACAAGATCGGTCAACTGAAAATCAGCGAGTTACGCAGTCGCTGCGAAATGCGATTAGGTCCGCATTTTTCCTTGCCACAGTTTCATGACGAAGTGCTACGGAACGGTTGCATGCCTCTTAACATCCTCGAGAAGCGACTTGATCAATGGCGACCATAGGTGTCCACCTCAGAGATGCGGACCTACGTTCCGAAAGACAGTAAGCAAAAGGCACCGCGACAAGTTCAAATTCAACTGTAGGTCCTCTCCCTCCTCCAGCCAAACTCGAGCATATCGCGGTGCCATTGTTTATCGGTTGAATTCATTCCGGACTTTTGTACACACACATTCGCCCATCGTCAGTCTTCCGATTGGGGAGAGGATTGCAGATGGCGTACCAATCCGTTGATTCCATGATGCTTCGAAAAACAAACTTTTGTTTTCGTAGGGGTGGACCGGGAGCTAACTGGACGTATTGATGACTGAATGGTGCCTATTCCCCCGTAACATTTTTTTGAAATTGCAAGACGATACCATTCTAAAAAATGTTTCGTTCTGCCGGACGCATTACCGCATATAAACAAGGCATTGCAATTGCTCAAAAGTTTAGCAAGTGAGCGTACTGCAATATCGCAATGGCTATCACTTTGAGCCGCAACGCGCTAGCGTTCGGGCTGGCAGGCTAGTAATCGCTTGCGAATCCGGCCCTCATGCTAGCGCATTGAGGCTCAAAAATTACAAGGGAGTGCCATTATGCGATGGTCGCGGGTTCTAAAACGCTTGCATTCTCAGTACCAATTTATACGGATTAGCTAAACAACTGCTTTACATTCAAGGCGAGACGTAGATACTTTCCGCTGTTGATTTGGTTATTCGTCGATTGCAGCTTTTTCGGTCCCCCACATGTTAGGGATAATTGATGCCAAAGTCATGGATGTCACGAATGTCCGTCTCCGAACTTTCTACTTATCGGTGGAGCCTCGAAGAGGATGTTTTGCGATACAAGGAACATGGTTATCAAGCGATTGGCGTGTGGAGGCCAAAGCTTTCTGATTGCGGTGAGTCGAAAGCACGCGAATTGCTTGTGGATCAGCAAATGAAGGTTTCCTCCTTAAATTGGGCGGGCGGATTCACTGGAAGTGACGGGCGTTCATTTCGAGAGTCCATTCATGACGCTTTGGATGCAATCGATGCCGCAGCTCAATTGGACGCGGATTGCCTCGTCATTTTAGCTGGCAGCCGAGCTGGCCATACGCGAAATCACGCTAAACGATTGCTTTCGCAAGCCTTGAAGGTCCTTGCCGAGGCGGCGCAGGCGGTTGGGATTCAGTTAGCCGTTGAGCCTATGCATGTTGGTTGCGCTCATGAATTTACTTTTTTAACCAGCGTTCCCGACACGTTAGATGTGATTGCTGGAATTGACCGCAGCAATTGCGGAATTGTGTTTGATTGCTATCACATGGCCCAGGACGATAATGCAATGGATTGGCTTCCGTCCATTGTTCCTTTTATACGTTTGGTCCAATTGGGAGATTCGAAAAACGCACCAATCGGTGAGCAAAACCGTTGTCTTCTAGGGGACGGCAGGGTGCCCCTGGCGGCCCTAGTCAAGACAATTGAGTCATACGGCTACGAAGGCTTTTACGAAGTGGAATTGCTCGGTGAAGATGTAGATCACTATGACTATAATGAAATATTGAGCCAATCGTTTCACACGATGGCGGGCTATCGCGCTAACGATAGCTAAATTACGGAAAAAAATCCGCAGATGTGCGGCTTATCTATGACGAGGAATTGAAAAAGTTAAAATGAGAATTGGAAAATGCAGAATTTAGCGGTAGAAGTAAGAAGTAAGAAGTAAGAAGTAATACGACAGCGACTAATTGGTAAGTTGGGAAAAGTTGACTGTGTGGGGTGAGTGTGAATAGGTCGCTACGACCCGATCATGCCAATCGGACCGAATAACCGATGCTACCCAACGTCAGGCGTGAGTGGATGCAGGCGGTGCTCCTGTCCTAGCTCATAGCATGGGTTGCAACGTTTTTCCGAGTACAAGACCCGGCCAAGAATGAAATCTCGAGTAACCAAGAATCTGCTTTCGTTGGCCCGAACGGGCTCGTTGATGACTGCAGCTGGAGTAGTTGCATTTGACGGGTATTACTGTATTGCCGAGTCCGCTCGGAATACGCCGATCGTGCAAGCGATTCAAAAAGCTGAACCCGCGGTTGTCAATATTCAAGGCAACAAAACAATCACCAACTCAACCGCTTCGGGACAATCGACCCGTCAAGAAGTGAATGGAATGGGTACTGGTGTAATTATCGACCGCCGTGGCTATATCGTTACCAATTATCATGTCGTGGACGACGTGGCTCGTATTGAAGTGACTATGGCCGACGGTTCAAGTGCCATTGCCAAGTTGATAAACTACGATCCGGAAACCGATCTCGCGCTTATCAAGATTCCGACCAGCCGAGATTTGCCTGTCATTTCTGTCGGGAAAAGCGAAAGCCTTTTACGCGGTGAAACGGTCATTGCAATTGGAAATCCGTTTGGATACCAAAACTCCGTAACCGTTGGCATCATCAGCGCACTTCATCGCGACATTCCTGTCAACGGATCACAACAGTACAATGACCTTATTCAAACCAACGCTGACATCAATCCCGGAAACTCCGGTGGGCCACTTCTCAATATTGACGGTGAGGTGATTGGCATCAACGTCGCAGTCAGGGTTGGAGCACAAGGCATTGGATTCGCGATCCCGATGGATACTGCATTGGAAGTAATGGCAGACTTAATCGCGGATCATAGAAAAGCTTCTCATGGAATTACTTTTTCCAAGAGCGGTGATGGCAATCAAAAAGACCATATCGGCGGCCAGCTCATCGTTCGAGAGTATCGCGGTTCAGAATCCAGTTCGAGTCGTGACATCCGATCTGGTGATCGAATTGCCACGGTGGAAGGCCATCCCATTTCAAACCGCTTGGAATTGGAGCTTGCTATGTTGGACGTTCGCTCTGGTCAATCCATTGAGCTTGAACTGAACCGGAACGGCGTGAAACTAGCGCATTCTATTACGTTGAACGCATCGGCCGGCAGGACAGAGTTTGACGTAGTCAAGATCGCATGGGAGCAGCTTGGCATTCGTTTAACCGCTGTCCCAGCATCCTCGGTAGCCGGAGTCGGTGAGGAGTACAAAGGTGGTCTACAAATTAACGAAGTGCGCCCAGGTAGTCCTGCAGAACGAGCACGGCTCATTCCAGGGGATATCATAGTCGGGGTATTGGATTGGCAAACTCCGAAGATGGAGTCTCTCGCATGGATACTATCCAATGCAAACTTCCGAACAGCCGGCTCGTCCAAATACTATCTGGTTCGCAAGAGAACACGAATGACAGTCACAATGACCCCAGAGACTGCTTCGCAATCCGCTGTTTCTCGAAACGCGGCTCGCGATATTCGATAATCTTGGCACCGACGCATGTGCTTCAATCCGAGGTCAACACTTAGGCTAGTGCTGGGCCTCATCCAACTTTAGTCTTGGAGTAGTGGATCTTGTAAAAGATCCTTCCGCTCTGGGATTTTTAACAAAATCCACTACGGCCAACCCCAAGTTTTGAGTTGGATGAAGTACTCGGTACTGTATAATACAATTCCGCGTACTTTAAGTATCCCACTCCTTTAGCAATGGCAACTATTTCGCAAGTGATGATTCGTTGCTTGATTCTACAGCTGATGGTAATTTTTTCAGGCGCATTTGTTTTCGCTTCGGACAAATTGCCATTCAGTGACGAGGACATCCAGTATTTCGAACGCAAGATTCGTCCGATCCTCGTTCAACATTGCTATTCCTGTCATTCCATTGACGCAAAAGTTTTGCACGGGGGATTGCGTCTTGATACAGCTGAATCGGTTAGAAAGGGTGGCGACAGTGGACCAACACTAGTCCCCGGACAACCGGACGAGAGCCTTCTGATCCACTCGATTCAGTACGACAGTGACATTAAGATGCCGCCGAAAGGGAAACTGCCGGATGCAGAAATCAAAGAATTGACTCAATGGGTTAGGCGAGGGGCTCCCTATCCAAAATCACAAAATCAACCAGATCAAAAAGCTGCTCAAATCAACTTCGATGAGGGGCGCCGGTTCTGGTCGTTTCAGCCGGTCAGGGAACAGCTTCTGCCGGAGGTCAAAGACAAACAATGGCCCAAAACACGTTTGGATGCCTTCGTGCTTTCGAGCATGGAGCTCGAAGGGCTGCATCCAACGTCACCGGCCGATCGGGTAACGCTGATTCGCCGATTGAGTTTTGATTTGGTCGGGCTGCCACCCAATCCGAACGACGTTCGGGCATTTGTGAATGATGAGTCACCTAAGGCCTTTGAGAACCTAGTTGAGCGTTTCATGGCTTCGCCGCAGTATGGTGAAAAGTGGGCGAGGATGTGGCTCGATCTTGCTCGGTATTCCGATCGAACCGAAAGTTGGCTCCTGCAAGAAGGACTGGCGCACTTTTACCGAGACTGGGTTGTGAACGCCTTCAATGATGACATGCCCTACGATGAGTTCGTGCAGCGACAATTGGCAGTCGATCTAATGCCCGATTCAAAACCACAGGATTTGACGGCTCTCGGCTTTGTTGGTCTGAGTCCAACTTATTGGAAGGAACTACAACTGCCATGCGAAATCATCAAAGTGATCGTAGCAGATGAATGGGAGGAACGTGTCGATGCGGTAACCAGCACTTTCTTGGGGCTAACGGTTGCGTGTGCACGTTGTCACGATCACAAATTCGATCCGATCAGTGCTGAGGACTACCACGCCCTGGCTGGTGTCTTCGCAAGTTCCAGGCAAGTCGGACGCCCACTGGTGCCTGAAGAACAGTATCAGCCCGCCCGCGCCGCCAAGGCCGAAGTCGCCAAGCTTGAGACGGAGATTACCAAATTAAAAGCCGAAATCGCCAAAGCGGGTGCGGCCAAAGAAGGTAACCTAGCGCCGCAGGAAAAGCTCGAGCAGTTAACGAACAAGGTCAAGGAACTCAAAGCGACACCGCTTTTTGACGCGCCGCTGACCAATGCATTATCCGAAGAGTCCCTTTACATCGAGAGGGCTGGTGCAAATCCGCAAGACGGAACACGACTTGCCTACCGTCCAGGACCGCAAAATTTACCGTTGTTCTCGCGTGGCGATCCGAATCGTCCTGGTGAGATCGTTCCGCGACGATTCTTAACCGTACTCTCTCAGGAACTGCGGCCATTTCAAAATGGAAGCGGTCGATTGGAACTGGCTTACTCGATTACCTCCGATGCCGCGTCACTCGCAGCCCGAGTCATTGTTAACAGAATTTGGCTGGCGCATTTCGGTCAAGGCTTAGTCAGTACACCGAGTAACTTCGGAGCGCAAGGGAGCCGTCCGAGTCATCCTGAATTGCTAGATGATCTTACCGCTCGCTTCATCGCGAATGGATGGTCGATCAAATGGTTGCACCGCGAAATTTTGCTCTCCGCGACTTGGCAACAGTCGACTGAGTGCTCCGACCACGCCAAGTCCATTGACCCAGGCAACCGCTGGCTCTCGCATATGAATCGACGTCGGCACGAATTCGAAGCTTGGCGAGATACGATGCTGAAAGCCGCAGGCGCGCTCGATCTGACGCCAGGTGGACCGTCTCGAGATCTTGACGAACTAGGAAACCACCGACGTACTCTATACTGCACCATTCATCGACGCGAGCTCTCCACGACCTTTCAAATTCACGACTTCCCTGATCCCAATCAGCACAGTCCGCAACGATTTTCGACAACGACTGCATTGCAGGGATTGTATGCACTCAATGGCCCATTACTTACAGAGCAAGCACAAACTTTTGTAAGCCGACTTCAACGCGAACACCCAGACGACGACGCAGCACAAATCGATCGCGCCTACTGGCTACTCTTTTCACGCTCACCAACCGCCACCGAACAGAATCTTGGCTTGGAATACATAGCCGACTCTGCTGGCGAGGAACGATCCAATCGCTGGAAACAGTACGCTCATATGCTATTGGCTTCGAACGAAATTCTCTTTCTGGACTAACGCCATGATACTCGAAGGACAACTTAGCCGACGACATTTGTTGCAACAGTTTGGTGGTGGCATGGGCATGTTGAGTGCTGCTAGCTTGCTCGCAGCCAACGGTGACCTTGCTGCCGCGAACGCGGTTTCCAATGCAGGAACGCACTTTCCACCTCGTGCCAAGCGAGTCATCCATTTGTTCATGAATGGCGGGCCGTTTGGTCCTGATTTGTTTGATCCTAAGCCAGCTCTGGTTAAGTACGAAGGTCAGAAACCGGCTGGAGCCGATTTGCTGACAGAGCGCCCGACTGGAGGCTTGCTTGCTTCGCCCTTTCGTTTTAGCAAGCACGGTCAAAGCGGTTTAACCGTCAGTGAGTTGTTGCCCAATTTGGCTCGACACGTAGATGACATGTGCATACTCAACTCGTTGCACGCGGACAATCCAAATCACGGTCCTGCGTTGCTACAAATGAATAACGGCACGATCACTCCGACCCGACCTAGTATGGGCGCTTGGTTTCTCTATGGACTTGGAACGGAGAATCAAAATCTACCCGGTTACATTGTGCTTTGTCCCGGACGACCGGTGCGGTTTTCGATTCTTTGGAATAGTGCCTTTCTACCGTCAGCTTACCAGGGTACGTACATCAATCATTCCAAGATTGAGCCCGATAAAATGGTACCGAATTTGCGCAATACACAATGGGACGCGATCGCTCAGCGACGACAACTCGACCTATTGCAGCTGTTGAACGCCAATCACAAGGAAACGCGACCGGACGATTCGGCTTTGGATGCTCGTATCGCGGCAATGGAAACCGCCTATAAGATGCAGTTTCAAGGAAGCGAAGCGTTTGATTTGGCTCTTGAATCCAAGTCGACTCGCGAGGACTATGGAACAGGAAATTTTGCGAACGGTTGCTTGTTAGCGCGTCGACTTGTAGAACGAGGTGTTCGATTCGTTCAAGTGTATTATGGTGATGGTCAACCGTGGGACACACACTCGAACCACAATGAATCGGTAAAAAAGCTTTGCAAAGAAATCGACCAGCCGATCGCAGCCTTATTGGGAGATCTAAAACAACGAGGACTGTTAGAGGATACTCTCGTCGTTTGGGGAGGTGAGTTTGGTCGAACCCCGACTTCTGAGAATGGAAATGGACGCGACCACAACCATCACGGTTTCACGATGTGGCTTGCCGGAGGTGGCGTAAAAGGAGGCATGACCTACGGCGAAACCGATGAGTTTGGCTTTAAAGCTGCAACGAACAAAGTCCATGTGCATGATCTGCATGCCACTATACTTCATCTTCTTGGACTTGATCACGAGCGACTCACGTTTCGGCATGCAGGTCGAGATTTCCGGCTTACCGATGTCTACGGAAACGTTGTACGAGACATCCTTGCATGAAGCTTGCTTCGGTTCTAACGCCGCTTTCCGAAACAAACATGCGGCTCGCCTCGCAATGTGGCGTAGAGGGCGTTGTGATCCGTTACCCAGGGCCAACATTGGAGGATTTGATTGCAGCAAAACGACGCCCCGAAGAATTCGGTCTCCAAGTGTTCGCCGTAGAGGGCTATCTACCGATCGAGAAAATCAAAGTTGGGACAGACCATGATGGCCAGGAATTGGCCTCAATGAAGCAACTCATACAGCACATGGGAACCGTTGGCATTCCGCTCCTATGCTACAACTTCATGGCAGGCACAGATTGGGTTCGAACGCAACTTGATGCGCCAGAGCGTGGTGGCGCAAAAGTGACTGCTTTCAATCTAGCCGATGCAAAGCGAGCCGTTTCGTTGAATTCGCAAGCCGTCATCGAATCGACAACGATCGCAGCCGCAGATTTATGGAATAATCTCGAAAAGTTTTTGAGTGAAGTGATTCCGGTGGCCGAGGCTTCTGGCGTGACTCTGACGATGCATCCGGACGATCCGCCATTGTCGGAGTTTCTCGGCAAGGCCCGTATCATGAACTCGGTTGAAAACTTCGAACGATTAGTCAGCCTGGTCCCAAGTCCACGAAACGCCATTTGTTTTTGCCAAGGGACGTTTGCCACGATGGGAATCGACATCCCTCGGACGATTCGCCGGCTTGGGCATCATATTCAATACGTCCATTTCCGCGATGCAAAAGGAACTGCGGAAGAGTTTGCCGAGACCTTCCACGACAACGGTCCGACCGACATGGCCGCTGCAATTCGAGCATTGCTAGAAATCGGTTTTTCCGGCCCTATTCGCCCCGACCATGTCCCACAATTAGAAGGTGAAGATGACGGGGAGCCAGGCTATACAATGCTTGGTCGACTCTTTGCCTACGGCTACATCCGCGGGCTGATCCATGGAACGGAGTAGCGGCAAGCCACGGATAAATTCGTTTTTGCACGGATGAACACGGATGAACACGGATGAATAAGGTGCGAAATGGCCTGCTGGGCTGTTCAATCGTGTCTCTCAGTGTTTCAATAGTTAATCCATGTGGCGTTACTCTTTGAAAACTCTTTGAAAGTTTCTAAATGTTTTTGGCAAAAATCCAAACCAAGCAAGGGCCAGCAGTCGCGCGTGTCGCGAACAATTTCGCAACGGTTCTTGATTTAACTTCGTTGGGACTTCAGTCGCTTAGTCAACTGCTGTCAAGTGATCGATTAGTAGAGTTAGCTCGCGATCTTCCCGCCGCGGCGGCTTCGATACCACTGGAAAGTGTTCAATGGTTGCCTCCGATCGACGACCAAGAAGTTTGGGCGGCCGGTGTCACTTACAAGCGATCGCAAACGGCTCGGATGGAAGAGAGCGAAGCTGCGGCAAGCTGCTATGATCGGGTCTATACCGCTGACAGACCAGAACTATTCTTCAAGGCGACGCCAAACCGTTGCAGCGGCCATCTTGGCAAGTTGCGAATTCGAACGGACGCAACCTGGAATGTCCCAGAACCTGAACTGACGTTGGTGCTCTCCAATCGAGGCAAAATCGTAGGCTATACAATTGGTAACGACATGAGCAGCCGTGACATAGAGGGGGACAACCCGCTCTATCTGCCACAAGCTAAGGTTTACAACCAGTGTTGTGGACTCGGGCCATGGATCACGCTGGCCGAAGCCATGCCGGCGCGAGATAAGATCGGTATATTCCTCAAGATCATCCGCGATAATAAGACTGTGTTCTCCGGTGAGACTAGCGTTTCCCAAATGGCTCGACAATTTGAGGACTTGGTCCAGTGGTTAATTCGTGACAATGACTTGCTGAACGGAGCTTTCATGCTGACTGGGACCGGCGTCGTACCTGACAGTTCATTCACTCTTGCCAAGGATGATACGGTTCACATATCTATTGATGGAATTGGCACGCTCACTAACACAATCGTCCAAGGTTGAATTCGCTTTTTAGAAATAAGATATTACTTACACACCCATGACAAATCCAACACAACAAGTTCTGATTAATGGCCAATGGCAATCCAGTTCGCAGTCGGCAGTTTTTTCCCCGATCAACCCAACCATCGGTCAATTCATTTCTATCGCATTTCCCGTTAGCCAATGGTCCGATTGCGATGAGGCCTTATCAGCCGCAGCCAATGCATTTATCAAGTTACGAGCGATGAATCCTGATGCGATCGCTTTGTTTCTTGAAAGATATGCAAGTTTGATCGAGGCGGACAAGGAGGGACTGGTGGAGATTGCGCACCAAGAATCAGGGCTTCCAAAATCACCTCGGCTGGCTGATGTCGAGTTGCCTCGAACTATCAATCAATTAAAGCTTGCGGCGTCGGCTGCAAGGCAACAGAGCTGGTCAATGCCGACGATTGATACCAAGGCGAATATCCGATCGTGCTATCAAGCCATCGGACCAGTGTGTGTTTTTGGCCCAAACAATTTTCCGTTCGCATTCAACAGCATTGCCGGTGGTGATTTTGCCGCAGCTATAGCAGCGGGAAATCCGGTGATCGCAAAAGCCAATTCGTCGCATCCAGCAACAACCATGCGATTTGCAGTGCTCGCAGACAAGGCCGCACGCGAAACCGGGATGCCGAGCGGAATCGTGCAACTCATTTATCGTACTTCGCATGCAGATGGCGAGAGATTGGTGAGCGATCCGCGTTTGGCAGCGATTGGTTACACAGGTTCGCGATCGGCAGGATTGCAATTGAAATCGGTCGCAGATCGGGTTGGCAAACCTTTTTACGCAGAATTGTCTAGCGTTAATCCGGTTGTATTCTTACCTGGAGCACTTCGAGAGCGTTTGGACAAACTGATCGAAGAGTATGTTACAAGTGGTCTAATGGGCGCAGGCCAGTTTTGTACGAATCCCGGAATGCTTTTGTTCATTGATGGCCTAGACACAACTAAGTTTGTTGATGGAGTAACGGCAAAATACCAAGCGAGCAATGCTGGGACCTTGCTCTCACGCAGCGTTGAAACGTCGCTGGTAAAAAGTATTTCTATCCTCAAGGATGCGGGAGCTGAATTGTTAGCGGGCGGAAGCAAGGTGGAGGGAAGCCGATGCGCCGTTGCGAACACCGTCTTGAAAATTACCGGTAAGCAATTTCAATTTGATCCGCATGCTTTTCAAACCGAGGCGTTTGGCAATGCAGTGCTCATCGTTGTATGCTCAGATATCACGGAGCTTGCCAATGCGATTGAGCATATCGAGGGAAATCTCACTGGCTCAATCTACTCGGATTCGCAAGGTAGCGATGACGTGAACTATGACTTAATTGCAGCTTCATTGACGCAGCGGGTGGGAAGGATACTCAATGACAAGATGCCGACTGGCGTTGCAGTAAGTGCAGCGATGAACCATGGCGGACCGTTCCCCGCGACCGGCCACCCCGGTTTCACTGCGGTTGGAATTCCAGCCAGTCTCATTCGCTTTGCAAAGCTCACGTGCTTTGACAATGTACGCGAGGGCCGAATCCCGGTCGTGCTTCGGAACGAGAACCCGAGCGGAGCGTGGCGACTAGTCGATGGAAACTGGTCGAACGGCTAGGAGCATCGTATGGATTTTATTTGGGATGACGGAGGCCGTGCCGCATGTGGATATGTCGGATTGACTGGCGATTGTGTACCTCGGGCCATTGCAATCGCCACCGGCGCAGTGTATCGCGACGTCTACGAAAAACTGGGAAATGCCTCTGAAAAATCACCGAGACACGGAGTTCCAACAGAAACCGCAGCAGCCTATCTTGCAGAACGGGATTGGCAACGCACGATTGAGGTCGATCGTCCATTTTCCGTTGGGGAATTGCCAAACGGGGTTGTCATCGTACATATCGCGAAATCAAACAACCGATCACAGCACTTTTGCACCGTGGTTGATCACGTCGTGCATGACACATGGGATCCCAGCGATGACGATGACTATTTTGTTAAGAGTTATTGGACTACTCCAACAGTGGAAAGCGACACCGCGTCACCTGTTTCGAACCGAAGTCAAGCCGCAAACAAGTCTCAGGATCTAACGCAGGAAGAGTTTGATAGGATTCTGGATCGGCTTCGCAAATTGGACAGAACGGCCAGCAACAGCGCCAGTACTGAAGGGGAAAAACACAATGCATTGCGGATGATGCAAAGTCTTATGTTGCGGCACAACTTAGCGAGAGAGGATATTGTCGACGAAAACAACGTCGACAGTGTTCAGTTCACTCGTATGGCCTGTCCAGTGAATGGTCGGCGGGCCTGCAATTGGGAAAAAAGCTTGGCAACTTACGTCACGGAAACCATATTACCAACCACCCAATGGTTTATTGCGACCAAAGGACACCGTACTTTTTTTTGGTTTTATGGTCCGCGATCCGACGTACAAAACGCTATCGCCTTGTTTCGCGAATTATTACTCACAATTGCAACTTCCGCACACCTCCAATTTCGCGGACACACTCGCGGCAGCGGCGCCTCATACGCTGAGGGTTACGTACACGGTTTGCCGCGTTCTTCTAGCGCAACGAAGAGCGGTCCTGAACAGATTGTGAGTGAACGTGCCTTGATACATTCCCGTACGATGACGTTGCATTCTGCTGCGGACCATTGGCTCGATTTCGAATGCAATATCAAACTGACAACCAGCTATCGCGCGGGCCGCGACCAATACGACGAGGCGGCAGCGACTCGGGGACGACTGCACGGTTCGAAACACGAAGTGACCTCACCAAGCGCACAACTGCGAATTGGCAATGGGTGAAATGCACTCCATCAAATAGAACACCCAATTCCACCAATGGTAAAAAAGATCAGGCGAATCTCAACTATTGCACTAAACCGAATGGTTGAAGACCGATTTTGGAATCGGCGAACATCAAAAGTGTGACCAGGTATTTCAGCAATGCCTGGATGAGAACCCGCAATTGGGCTCGGACTGGATTGGTTGGTCGGGCGTCTATTTCAGTTTTGCTACGCCTGAAACTCAGGATGCAGAAAAAGCAGAAATGATTTTGAAGCGTGGACTTGTAGTAGCCAACGTTTGCGACAGGAGTCGTATTCTAGAACGATGGGAATGAGTGATCCATCGAACACGCATCAACGCCCGTCTGCGTCGGCTACCGTGATTATCGCCTTCGATCTCGACACCCTGCGACTGGATCGGATTAATTGAAAATCCCAATGAGGAACGGATCGACGGCCAAATATCACCCCGCGCATTGCAGTGTCCGCAAGGCGTCCATTGCAACAAGTCACGCGCCCCACCGAACGACCAAGCTCAGCAGCGGCGCCCGCGCTGAGCGACAGTGAACTCCGAGAAACCAGTATGCCGGCTTGCCACTCTGACGCACTTGCAATCCGCCACACGCCCCCGGGCTTCGGCGTTGCAATTGGCTCGAGCTATTCATCCAACGGAGGAACCGGATCGACCGCGCCTAGCGGTACGTCGTGTGTGCAGGATGAAAGTCTTTTGTACGTCAACACAAGCCCCCAACAGATTCCATGCGTTTCAACGGCCTCGATGGAATATTCCGAACAGGATGGTTGAAACCGGCATTGCACGCGCCCCTTTAACAGGGGCCGTCCGCCCCACTGGTAAAGATGCACGGTTTTGATGTAGCCCCAGGCTGTTACCTGGTTTTCCGGGACGCGATAAGAATCAAACACGGCCAACATGAAAACCGCTCCAAATAGGACAAGCCAGGTTCTTGGGTTTTTCAGGCGTTGCCGCAGTGAGGACATTTTCTGCTCGCTTGTAGTCGAGAATTGCCACATTCATCACAACGCATCAAATTACCCTGGTGTCGTGAAAAAATATAGATTATGAGCCCAAAGGGACCAGTGAACATGACCAGCATCATCCATATAACCGCGCTATCCATGTTGCGGTTCTTTGCGTCTCTCGCAACCCAGATTAGCAGGGCGATATTGAGAACCTCGACCACCACGAGAATGACTATCGGTACCACGATCATCAAAACGCAGGTCCCACAAGCGGCGCAAGCGGCGGCATCGTCTTCCGGCCTCGGTTGAGGTTGGCCAAAAGCAAACTGACTTGTCGAGAGCAGTAGAATTGTTGTTAAGAACGATAGGCCGCAGGTGCGGATCAGGCGAATTTTCATTGGAGTTTTCCTTGTGGCCGAACAATAAGTTCACCTGCCGCCCCCGCCGCAGGACCTTTGTACTCGCAGAACCGAGATGCGGGGACCGTCAGGTGCAATGCCGGGTTCGGCCCCGCGACAGAAAAGGCTCGACCCCACTACCTCAAATCTGCTTCAAGTGCGTGATCAAGTCCATAGCTGCCTGCAGAGCGTCCTCCGCTTCTTTTTTATTGGCATGCCCCCCCCTGTGAACGATTGAGTTTCGCTTCTCTGAAGCACTCTTGAACCGAGACCAAAACGGCTCCTTCTCAAGCTCGGTTCCGGTAAGCGCGTTGTAAAGCTTCCGCTGCTTCTCGTTCCCAAGGTTATGTCCGTTCATCAGGTCATCGACGGCCTCTCCAAGTGCATCCAGCTTTTTGGCCGCATACTCGGCGTCAAATGCCCGCTCCGCAGCAACCTCACAAGCCATGTGAGAGGTCACAATGGCAATGTTAAAGTGGCCTTGGTCGATTAAGCTTTTGGCGATGGTCAGGAGTGCATTTGGGTATGTGATCACGGTCGCGGTGACGCTTCCGGAAACGGTGAGCGAACCTGTCATCTCGGCCGAGAAATTCCTGCGGGTCGAGCCACACTTTGGACAAGGCTGACGGCTCTCCACAGGGGTGTTGGCCGGCTCGGAAATGGGTTCGCCGCAGTTTCCGCAGGCGGTCGAATCTGCCACAGCTTGCCTCCTCCGATCGAACAGACGACGAAACCACTGCCAAGCCCAGTGGAAGGTGTTATTCATGTCTTCGCTGCACACCCACGTTCAGTAACAGCCTCCGCCGCCGAACAAATAGTATACAAGGGTTTATGCAAACCTTGTAAAATACCGAAAAAGGGCGGAATATGCAAGCGTGACCCATATTGGGATTATGCAAGTACTTGCATAATCTGGCTGATGCCAGTTCATGTCTTTATGCCGCTTCGCTATTCTTGCCCCTTCGGTAGGTGCCATGCCCCTTCGGTAGGTGCCAGGCACCTATTGCCCGTTACCAGGCACCTATTGCCCGTTAGGCACCTATTGCCCGTTTATTGCTTCTCGAATAACTTCGTCTTCGTTGGAAAATATCCCTAGTGCCAACTGAGCATC
>JAYTVL010000274.1:0-20689 GCA_043744075.1 Pirellula sp.
TCACAAGCGAGTCGCAATCAATTCTTCGAGCTACAATCTTGACCGTTCGGTTTGCCAAAAAACAGCTTCGAAGCAATTTCCGGACAGACACTAGCTAAGCTAAGCTAAGCTAAGAAGCGCAGGCGAAAAAACCTCGCCCATTCCCCGCATCCGGCCGCCGTTGGCGGCCGGATGCGAGAATGGGGGCGCAGCGTGGCTTTTGCTTTAGCCGCAAATCTCCTTCACCCACGGCCAAAGGCCATGGGGGTCGAATTTAGTACAGTCGAACTAGATGGACCCTTCGAATCCGTCCAACGATTGGATCATTCTTATTAACCGTGCACCACGGACCTCCGAATTCCAGACGCCAACCGCTGCGCGGGTTAAACAATCGCTGAACGCTCACTATCGCACTACGCTTTGCGTATGAAATGCGCTGCGTAACTTCGAACATGCTGACCATTCAAGACATGGAAAGTTCGAAGCTGCTGTACAACTGAGTCGGAAAAATGACTCAGCGGAACATGTACCAACGCCTTTTTGAACAACTTAGAAATCTTTTTTAGCGATTGTCCGGGTGCAGACCAACTTAGCAGCGCAATGTGACGCGATTGAGCATGAAGACACGCAGCGGCAACCAAGCGTTGTTCAATCGTATCCGCAAAATCCAGTAAATCGTCCTCCCAAATATCCGCAATGCGCCTAGGAGGGAAAAGAAACATCGCCCCGCCGTATGTAGAAACGGCAACTCCAGGGCCAAGCATTTCTTTCTGGAAAGGTGTTGCGAAAAAAGCTAAAGTGGACTCCTCCTCATGTTCGGCAAACCATGTAGCTCGCCACGAGTACTCGCGGGGATCAGGCTCGTTGTCAAACAGCATCACGGCAGCGTCCAGATGGCCGATCGTTGGCGGCTGTACCTTGACATAAAGTGAGCCGTCGTACCAATGTCGAAGTGTCTCGCGAAGGTCGATGCCGTCCATCATGCTCGTTGTAAACTTTTCCGTCCGAGCCAAATCGGCACCGATCATGCCTTGCGCCCGTTCAATAACGCGATTCCGAAAGCTCTCAATGCGAGTGTCTTCTTCCGGCCACGAGCACTGTTGGTATGGATTCCATCGCATCTTCCACTGGCGCTGGTCTATTTTCTGTGCGCGTCGATTGAGTTCTAGCGAATGCCATGTTGTCGGCGAACCTGGCAACCGACTGGTCATCGACACTAACCCGAGATCGGGCAGATGCGCTTTGTCAATTCCCATTCGAAGCATTGGCCAGGGCAGAGGTTCGTCAAACGGATAATTCTGTGCGGCTTCGACGAGGTGAATCGTATACTGGTCCCCCATCACTTGCTGTGATGACTTCGCGATCGTGTAAAAACTGGGCGTAAATCGACGGTCTAACAGCGTTTGGTTTCGGATGTATTTGAGACACTGAGACAGGAGCAGCGGTGGAATTTTTCTGGCTCGATTGCCCATATCTGCCAGGTAGCTTTGACGCGTTGAGATCAACATCTCTTTGATCCCATCGACAACCAGCGAGCTATCGTCATCCAATGACTTACGGGCGTTTTCGTACAGTCCAGTAATGAACGGCAACTCCCCCATAAAGAAGAGCAGCGTTCGCGGGTCGACGGCATAGTTCTCAGCGGGCGAAGCTCCCTGGGTATCCAAAAGCGCGGCGTTGCCTTGCCCCGAATTCTCCATCGAAGTTGTATTAATCGCATCGCGCAACCACGGCCAATCTTTCAAATCGCAAAGGCAGACGATACTCAAATACTTTTGCCTTAGTTCCTTCAGTCGCCTAGCCATGAACTTGAGGCGATCAAGTCTTTGTTCGCTACTCGGAGGAGGAATAGCTGAGAGCGCCGCAGCGCAAAATCGCTCGATTGTCGTTTCACGCAGTGCAAATGGGTCAGGAAAAATGGAGGCGTCCGTATCGAACTCTTCGCATTCCTGGTCAATAAATTCGAGCGGAGTGCGGTCGGAAATTCCAAAACGGACTGCTGCGATTACCGCTTGGCAAGGGTCGATTGGAACGTAAGAAGCAGTACTAGCGATCGCATCAGACTCATTGAGCTGCTCGTCGCCGTCATTTACATGGTCATCTTCTTCAACTGCGTTTGAATCAAGCGAAGAGAGTTGGACTACTGCGCTCGGCGTAGGAAGTTGCTCCACGCCAGCCAATACGGCGTTTCGAAACGAGGGAGGCAGCGGTACTGCTATACAATCGAAATTGTGCTCCAGCAAGAATCGTCGTACTGCAACCGCATAGGACGCGCTGCCATGAACGACGGGTAAAAGAGTCAGGAAATTGTCGACTTGAAGTGAATTCAGCATCGGCAACAATCGCAAAATGAGACAACGCGCTAGGAATGAGACTGATTCTAGCCTTTGAAAGAATTCCCGATAAGCATCGAAATTGAAATTCCAAAGTGCGGCCCGCTGAGCGAAAGCGCAAGCAAAGCTCCGTTTTTTTAAGTTGAGATATCGTAAAACGAATTCATTGCAACGCGAGGGCCGATTCTGGCACACTTGTTGCATCTTTGATGGTCTTAATGGGAGCCATACGGGCTTTTGGATTTAGGGAGCACAATGATGAAGACTGAGATTAGCAAGAAATTGAAACGGATCGTTTTGTTGGGCCTAGTTACCGCTGGCCTTAGTTTTACCTCGCAAACCTACGCCCAGGGGCCAGCAATTGCTCAGCCTATCGCCAATTGGTCCTACACTGGACACTCTAGCACGCTTACAGAAGGAGCGCTGAGAGGACAAGCGACTGTTGTGAGTGCCGTAGGTCAGGCGGTATATTTGGATAGTTTGGCAGCTGTTAACTATGCAGAAGCATACAAGCGGGCCATTGAGAATAGCGTTGCTCTGACCAAATCCTACTACGAACGACGGGAAATTCGCAACGAATACATGCAAAAGTACGGGCCGAGAGCTTTTGTTGGCGAGGCAAGAAAGAAATTTATCGAGTATTACCAACCAAAACGATTGTCAGCGCAAGAGTTTAATTCTCAGCAAGGCAAACTGACATGGCCGCACATTTTGCGACAGCAGCAATTCGCTCCAGTCAAAAACAAGATTGACGAGGTCTTTGCAACCCGGGACTCAACGAACAGCGGAGATGGGAGCACGACTCATCGTGAGGTCTATCAACTCAGCAATGCATTGACTGGTTTGCTAGGCGAAAACATCGGCAACATGACTTCAGACCAGTACATCAACGGTCTTGAGTTTATACGTTCTGTTGAGTTAGAGGCGAGAACTGCGTTGTCAGCAGATCTCAAGGCAGTGCCGGTAGCCACGGAAAAAGCAGTGCCGGTAGCCACGGAAGTTGAAAAAACAAACGAAGAGACATCACCTGAGATCAAGAAAGAACCGGAGTCAACACCGGTAGTAAAGTCCTAGGTTTGTCGGGTGACATAGATTGAAATTGAAAGAAGTTTCTCCCCTCAGCTTTTTTGGTAGTGTGTGTGGGGTTGGGGGGAGAAGAGGCTGCCGAGGAGAGGAATTGCGTGAGCGATATCCTCTCCTCGGTTTTTCTATTGGATTATACACCCCCTACCCCCTACGGATCTGGTCGTTGCTCTTCGGCCACTGCCTGGGAAAAGTCAAATGAGTGCGTTTCGCCATTTGATTCAACCCAATCAAACTGCGTTGACTCAGTTCCGGCGCCAGGGGTTTTCATCCAAAGCGTCACTCCGAGTGCAGCGAGACATAAATAAGTACCTCCAGAGTTGGAAACGGTTCTTCATTCTTGCGCGAAACAAGCCAAGCGTGTGCCCCACAAGTTGGACAAACAGTGTCGTCTTGCGGCGAAGAAAAAAGGACTAAATGATCGTAGCCACACACGCCGCACTTGAGCGGCTCTCCTTCAGGAGTGCGTGTGGAAATGATCATGGTGTATTTAAATCCTGCAAATAGCAATCTACCCCAACAGTTTCGGTGCGGTTTTGTGGGCCAGCGACGCTTCGACAAGACTGTCTCGATTCAGTTCGGCGAAGGAAGTATAGCCAGATAGAGCGAGTGTGAGATCGAGGTCGGAAAGCAGGTTGATCGCAACGTCTACTACACTTTGTTCGCCGTTGACTGCAAGGCCATATCCGTAGGGCCGCCCTAGCACGGGCATGCAGCCGAGCCGGTACAATGAGTTGTTTCCTTGGTTGTCCAAACCGATCGTCCAAGCTTATCCCAATTCGACAAGCTTAAGTAATTTTCTTCGCACACGCCCTCCGTGGAATCGGAAAAAGCCATGAGACCTCTCAGCCTGCTGCAGCTATGGATTGCAATTACCGCGTTGCAATATTTCACAGTTGCGGCGTTGTCGCAGGATGTCGTTACGGCGCCTGCTCAACGAGGCAGTCTTGTTTCCGTTGATAATCTTCCGGCTGGTGCCAGATTCCGAATCGGCAGCAAGTGCTTTCGACCAGAGGATCCGGTTTGCGAACTTGTGATTGCACCAAATGAAAAAACAATCGTTTGCCTGGGGGAACAACTTAGCGTATGGGATTCGAAATCTGGAGAGCGGAAATGGTTTGCCAATCCACGCGATCACGGAGGATGCGGCGCTGGTCCACTCTTTGGAGGGCAAAGCCTTGCAATCTCCACTGACAGTACGACGGTGTTTTCTGGTGGAGGAATCGACGAATTCATTACTTGGAACTTGGAAACTGGGTCTCCGAAAGTAGTCAAGTTAAGTCAAGGATTCGACTATATTGTTCCTTTTGATTCAAATGAAGAAACGTACCGCTCGAAAAAACCGACGGGTATTACAGTCTCCTCCGACGATCAGTGGATTGCCATTTGCAGTTCACACGGAGTTCTGGTTGGCACGCGCGATGGTCATGCGATAGCACGTTTTGCTAATCATCCCACAGAAGTCATCCACGGCAAAGGGCCGCTGGGTGCGAGCCGTCTAACCATTGGAGGGCACTACACTTCAGCCCGATTCTCGCCCGACAATCGGACGATGGCAATCGTAACAAGCGATGCCCCCGATGCGACGAACACAAGGGGACACACCATTTTTTTAGGTGGTTAGTTGTTTTTCGTTCTCCGGTATGATTCAAATTCAGTACGAACCTACGATCTTGAACATTCTTTCACGGAGGTTTCTGCCATGGCTAGACTCGCGCGTGCGGAAGTGTTTGATCCTAGCAAGGTTGCACTACTGCCTATTTGTGCAAGAGTGGTTCGCAGATGCTAACTTCTAGGCGTCGATCCGGTTTCCGGAAAAAACCATGATCATCGAAAGTTTTGGATCGATGATCAGCTCAAACTTCTCTCGGCGAACTTCGGGATTGACCTTCCCTTCCTCGAAGGAAAACTGAATGGTTATGGTTAGCTTGTTGAACCGGACATCGACTCTATCTTCGAGAAATGGTTGGATCGCCACCCGGAGTTTCGGGAGAAAAACTTTCATGTGATTCGAGCCAAAAGTTACCAAGCGAGTGATGGAGTCGACACGATTCTCGTTCGGGTGACTGCAGATGTTGATGACGAACTTACAGCTTATGATCCATCCGACGACGCAGACCTTTACGACGAATTCAGATTAGCTGAAAGTGATTCGCCGTGCCCGGAACCACACAAGATCTGGATTCAACAATGCGAACAGTGGTGCATATTGAATCAGAGCATGGGACAGGCACGCTAGCGTGCCCGCTTGACGCCAGCAATCTATTGTAGCACAATATGGTATCATTCCTGCTACCTGCAACCGGGGTTCTAATTTGGAAAATGCGTTCCCTCCCATCGTTCTGGATACGAATGTATTGGTCGCGGGAGCATGTCGACACGAACTTAGCTTGGCCTATCAAGTGCTGATTGCTGTTCTCGACCGTCGAATTCCGCTCATGCTTACCGAAGGGATCACGGCAGAGTACGAAGATGTCTTGGCGCGGCCGTCCATAAGAAAGCTGACTGGACTGACAGTTAAACAGAACACCGATTTGATCCTAGAACTCATTTCGCTGTCGCACCAAACTCAACTCCATTTCAGTTGGCGACCGAATCTTCTCGATGAAGCGGATAATAAATTCATTGAAGCCGCAGTTGCTGCAACCGCAATTATCATTACCTACAACGTTCGCGATTTTGCTCGGTCGGATCTCGTAAAGCATGGATGGGATGTGATGACGCCGATTGAATTCACAACACTTTACAATCTAGGAACTTGATCATGGCCACACTTTCATTACGAATGCGAGATGACCTCAAAGCAAAGGCACAACAGCTAGCCAGCGAACAGGGTGTTTCGTTAAACAGTTACATCAACGCAACACTTGCCGCCACGATCTCTCAAGCCGAGACACTGGCGATGATGGGCGACCGACTAAGTAGTATTGATCGGGAACAGTTGCACGCACGAGTCATGAAGTTCATGTCTAAAACTCGAGGCGGAACCGAGCCTACTCAGGCCGAAATTGAGCGCGCAATTGAGGGCAGATAAACGAATGGCAAGTAGAAGCCGTGATATAATCTAGGTATTCTTGGATTGCATTAGGTATCATAGCCGAGGGCCGGATTTACAAGTGATTACTAGCCTTCCAGCCCGCACGCTAGCCCGTTGCGGCTCAAAGTGAGTGCCATTGGCTTCACTCTACGAAAAGATATCGCGGTCGAGCATGCGGTAGTTGATCGCTTCTTGAACATGGTGCGGTTGAATCGTTTCGACCTCTTCTAGATCCGCAATCGTTCTTGACACACGCAGGATTTTGTCGTGAGCACGAGCCGAGAGTCCCATTTCCGTCACGGCGATCCGCATCAGTTCGCTCTCTTGTTTGCCTAGCACGCAAAATTGGCGAAGCTGACGACTGCTCATTTGCGCGTTGGTAAGTGTGGTCGTGTTTTCAAATCGTTTGGCCTGCCTTTTCCTCGCGATCTCAACTAGCAATCGAATGTCGGCGCTGCTCGTTCCAGGTGGTCCGTTTGTCAATTCATTGAATGGAACCGCCGGCACCTCGATATGAATATCGATGCGATCCAAAAGAGGGCCACTTATGCGACTCATGTAGCGCTCGATCTGGGGTGGAGTGCAATTGCAAGTTCGTCTGGTATCGGTTCGATAACCGCAGGGACACGGATTGAGCGCGGCAATCAACATAAAATTGGCAGGAAAAGTTGTACTGCGCATGGCTCGAGAAATGGTAACGACCCGATCTTCAAGCGGTTGCCGCATCACCTCCAGTGTCTTGCGATTAAATTCAGGGAGCTCATCTAAAAACAACACTCCGTTGTTGGCCAGAGATACTTCGCCGGGGGCAGGTGGGCTGCCACCTCCAACCAGTCCTGCGTCCGAGATTGTATGGTGCGGAGAGCGAAACGGACGCTGTACCATGAGCGGCTGACCCGGTTGTAAACGACCCAGGGCAGAATAGATACGAGTCGTCTCGATCGATTCGTTGGCTGATAGTGTTGGCAAGATCGAAGGCAGGCGTTTGGCAAGCATCGTTTTTCCAGAACCAGGCGGGCCAAGCATGATCAGATTATGTGCGCCAGCGGCAGAGATGGTTAGAGCACGTTTGGACATCTCTTGGCCTCGTACGTCGCTGTAGTCGACGTCGTACTTCGAGAATGCAGCATAAATCTCGTTAAGCCGAGATGGTACTGGCTCGATTTGCAGTTTGCCAGATAAAAACCCAACCGCTTCGCCAAGCGAGCCAACTGGAATAATATCGATCTCCTCGACGACTGCAGCCTCCTGTGCGTTTTCAGTCGGAACAAGCAGACCACGAATTCCCGTCTGCTTGGCGGCTGCCAAGGCCATCGAAAGGACCCCTTTGACTCCGCGAAGTTGCCCCTCAAGCGAAAGTTCGCCGACCGCCGCATACTGCTCCAACACATCGCGATCAAGTTGACCTGAGCCGACAAGGATGCCCAGCGCAATTGGCAGATCGAAACTGGACGCCTGTTTCGGTAGTTCAGCCGGGGCGAGATTGATTACGACCCGGTCATGCGGGCGGGTAAAGCCGCCATTGACGAGTGCACGCTCCACTCGATGGATACTTTCCCGAACGGCTTGCTCTGGCAGGCCGACCAAAACGGTTTTTGGAAGCGGGGCCGGCGACAAGTCCACTTCGACATCGACTGGTAGCGCATCAATGCCAAGCAACGAGTATGTCTTGAGCTTGGCAAGCATCGGGGCGCCTTGTTCTAACGAGGGGAGAAACTTGATGAGCAAATGACTTGACCAAATCGCCGATTTCATGCCTCGGTATTGTGGACAATTGCCTCACCAGTTTACCAATGTCACGGCTGTGCGTTGCAGTGCAAAGAAAAATCTTTATTTAGTTACCTGGGGAGAAAGGGGCGTGGACGGGGCGTCATCTAAACCGTAAGGACACGAAGAACACAGTAGTTTCATAAGTTTTTGGGACCTGTACTATTGGAATGGGAAAAATCGGAAAGGTAGCTTGTTCCTTTAGGCGAGGGCAGTTTGAAATCTACCTGTAAATTGTGTGGCACGCTCTGAGGAACGAAGGGCGTGTGAGTTGTCAATTACACTGGACTTCAAATCCACGCCCTTCGCTATCGCTCAGGGCGTGCCACCCGGTTGAGCCGAAGATACTTGCGATCCAGCTAGACAAGTTCTCAATCGCTACCGATTCTAGCTTGAAAGTCATCCGTCCACTGACGCAAGGTCAGCGGGGCGGGCAGGGTTTTTTCGTCGGCATCATTGGCCTAACCAATCATTCATCCGTCCATCGACACAAGCAAGGTCGATGGGGCGGGGAGGGTATTTTTGGGGCCTCATCGACTAGCTCGTTAGTCATTGGTCCACCGACGGAAGGCCGATTACTTTAGATTTGCTGGTTCCAGACTTCGAAATTGTTTCCAAGATACAAGTTTGATTTTTTGATTGTTCAGGAAATCCCGCATAGCAGGGTCAGTGAAGAGCATTCGGTCCTGATTGCGGCGAGGCGAACTGTCGGTGATTGCTCGAAGCTCTTCGTTATCTTGTCCACAATGGATGATCAGCTGCGTTACTCCTGCCGTGATTTTAGCAAGTTCATCGTAGTAGTGTTGTTTGCGTTGCTCGAGATTGTTGCCTCCATAAAACTGTAGTAGATTGTCGAGCAACGGAAGTTTTCGTTCAGTCAATTTCAATATCGACTTTTGAAAACGGTCTGCCAAGGCTGGATATTCCTTTTCCATCGTCGGTGCCATCCGCTTAAAAAACAAGACCGGTAGGTCGTACTCGATAGCCAAATCGACATAGACTTCCACCAAATCGGGACGAGAAAGAACCGTTCCCATGTGCGTGTCGAGATGGCTAAGTGGGACACCGAAGGCAAGAGCCCGGTCGATCTGCGCCTTGAGTTCGATCTTGACTTCTGCTGCAGAGGCGGCCTTGGCAACCTGTCCGACGTTGTCCCAAAGACATCCGGTTGCGTCAACTAAGCTAGGAACTTTGTCGCGTGAAGCGACCGGCCCCCATCGATAGTTGTCCCATTCTGAATTCAGCGTCAAGTGAATTCCGTAATCGTACTGAGGATGCGTCCTGGCATACTCGGCAAACTCTTTGAACCAGGGGCACGGAACCATCACGCTCGCCGATGTCACGATCCCGCTTTCAAGACCAGCAAAGGTGGCCATATTCACCGAATGCGACATCCCTGCATCGTCAGCGTGAACGATCAAATAACGTGTATTGTCTTGTGCAAAACCAAGTGCGCCCAAGCATGTTAGGCACAGGATCAGGAACGAAATGGAGCGGCAAGTGACTATGTTCATGGAGGAAGCTTTGGTTGCTTAACGATGATCTTGAGACTGCAGGGCGGAGTGCGACTTGTTTAACCCGCAAAGCGGCGTGCGGCATAGGTACACTCAACTAGTTTATCATAGTTCGATCCTCAGACTCATTAGTAGACTGACAAAATCGAGAGCAAACTGGTAAGGTAGACACTGTTAGGCGAGCGGCAGAAACAAACTACACCTGGTATCTCACAGCCAAATGGCACTCACTTTGAGCCGCAACGCGCTAGCGTGCGGGCTGGAAGGCTAGTAATCACTTGCAAATCCGGCCCTCATGCTAACGCATTGAGGCTCAAAATTCACAAAGTGAGTGCCATTGATCCCACGGCCTGCCGATCGCCTTACACCCGCATTTTCCTTGATTCAGGCAAAGAAATGGTATTGTCAGATCGACGAAGGCAAAAACCCAAAGTTTCGCTCCGCAAGAAAATACTTTTCTCTGTTGTGACGACCATCCTCTTTTTCGCAATTCTCGAGTTCTCGTTGTTGTTGGTCGGAGTGCAACCTCAGACGAATACAGAAGATCCTTTCGTTGGCTTCTCGGGATTACTGCCATTGATGGAGTTGTCGACCGACGAACACGGCGAACAAATACTTTCAACAGCTCAAAACAAACGTCATTGGTTCAACACACAATCATTTCCTAAGGTAAAGAAACCCGGAACCAAACGTATTTTCTGCATGGGTGGCTCAACGACCTATGGCCACCCCTATTGGGATTCGACTTCTTTTGCGGGCTGGTTACGAGAATATCTTCCCATTGTGGATTCGTCACATAATTGGGAAGTGATCAACGCAGGCGGAATCAGCTATGCGAGTTATCGCGTCGCAGCGCTCATGGAGGAGTTGGCGCAATATCAACCGGACATCTTTTTAGTCTATTCTGTGCACAATGAGTTTTTAGAGCGTCGCACTTATCAGAACATGTTTGACAAGTCGACGCTCAGTCTTAATTCTCAAGCGTTGTTAGCTCGGACTCGCACTTGGGCATTGACGGACCGCATCCTGAAACGTGCACGAGGCGGAGCCACCGCTTCCGCCGCCAATAATCCATCCAATCCAAAAGCTGATATGTTGCAAGGTGAAGTAGATGAGATTCTCAATCATACGGTTGGGCCTGTCGATTATCACCGCGATGAAGATTGGCGAGCCAAAGTGCTTCGTCATTATGAATCCAACTTGTGGCGAATGGTTGCGACAGCACGTCGCGCCGGTGCGAAAATCGTCTTTATTACCCCAACCGCTAACGAGAAGAATTGCTCGCCCTTTAAAAGTGAGAACGATGTAAAACTAAAGCCTGAAGATCAAATCCGATTTCAGTCTTTTGTTCGTGATGCGGAAAGCGAGGCAGGAACTGTGGATAGAGCCAGGATACTGCAAGCGCTCGAGGAAGCGATCAAGATCGATCCGCACTATGCCGAAACGCACTATCGTCTTGGGCAAGCCTATCTTGCACTCGATCGACACATAGATGCCCAGCGTGCTTTTTCGCGTGCACTGAATGAAGACGTTTGTCCTCTCCGGGCTGTCGACGGGATTAGACAAGCCTTGGAACGTGTCGTCCGCGATTCTCTCGTGCCGCTGGTTGACTTTGAAAGACAGCTTCGAAAACTGTGCGAAATAGAAAATGGACATACGATCTTTGGAGAAGAATACTTTCTTGATCATGTGCATCCAACGATCGATGTGAATCGACAATTGGCCCTTTGGATCATGGAGGTATTGCAGGAAAAAGGGATGGTTGGAGGCAAGAAGATAATTGACTTGGTCCTCGCCGATAGGTTTTCGCTGGTTGAGGAAAAGGTTCTCGGCCAAATCGACAAGGAGGCGCAAGGCTTAGCGCTCCGAAACCTGGCCAAGGTTCTTCATTGGGCCGGAAAATTCGAGGAGGCGGCACCACGTGCAAAAGACGTTTTGAAAATAATTCCAAACGACCCCGAAAGTCGCTACATACTGGCTGGATGCTTAAGCAACACGGGCCACAAGGAGGAGGCGATCGACGAATTTGATAAACTCTTTGCGAACGGCGGGGACTATCCTCGAGCTTATCTTCCGTTCGGCGAACTACTTGCAGAAATTGGAAACTGGGAGCAGGCGAAAGCATATTTACTGATGGCAGTTCTTCACAACCCAAAAAACGCTGTAGCTTACTATTCATTGGGAGTCGTTCATCTTCAGCTAAGAGAATTCCAGTTTGCTTTAGAATCGTTGGAGGAATCGAATCGGCTTTATGCTGACGACGCACGTACTCTTTTCTATATGGCTCAAGCAAAGGCTGGGCTTGGAAACCACTCAGAGGCCATTTCGCTCTATGAAAAAGTTCTTTCGAAGGGTGTTCAAGCAGCTAATATCCATTATCAGTATGGCCTTTCGTTGCTTGAGGACAATCAACAATCAAAAGCGATCCAGCAATTCGACGCAGCCTTGCAAATTGCTCCAGATTGGGAAGAGGTCCAAGAGCAAATGGAGTTAGCCAAAAAAGCTAAATAGTAGCGGCTAATGGCAATCGCTTTGGCTAGAAAGTAGCAGGCACACCATAGACTAGGCACTGTTTCTAAATGTAGCATAGGCATCTTGCCTGCATCCTGCCTGTGGGAATTTTTCGTGAATTCTCAGGCTGGAAGCCTAAGCTACGTCAATGAGATGATGACTTTGGAAACAGTGCCCAGTACAATCAATTCGCCGATTGCTGATGCATCCTGGCGTTTTCACCAGTACGGAAATCAAATGAGCAACGCCCTTAGTTCCATCGGAAAAAAAACCGATACTCAAAGCACGATTAGCCAGCGACCCAGCCAGTTAGACGTATCAATTGGTCAATATCTGATCAATCGTCTTCATGATTACGGAATCCGAGACTGCTTTGGAATTCCTGGCGACTATGTTTTGAATTTCTATTCGATGCTTGAAAAAAGTCCAATCAATTTGGTTGGCTGTACTCGCGAGGATTGTGCAGGGTTTGCAGCGGATGCTTACGCGAGAATTCGAGGCATGGGCGCACTTTGCGTAACGTACTGTGTTGGTGGACTCTCGGTTTGCAATAGCGTGGCAGGCGCCTTTGCAGAAAAGTCGCCAGTGGTTTTGATTAGCGGCGCACCGGGATTGAGTGAGCGGGTCAATAATCCGTTGCTACATCACAAAGTTCGTGACTTTAGTACTCAGCTTGACGTTTTTGAGAAGCTCTGTATCGCGGCCACGGAGCTAGTTGACCCGGTAATTGCATTTAGTGAAATCGATCGTGTGTTGGACGCTTGCTATCGATTCAAGCGTCCGGTCTACATTGAGTTGCCTAGAGATATGGTCGATGTGATTCCCCCGATTGCACACGCTTTTCGTCGTCCCAATACTCAGTTTGATTCCTTGGCATTGGATGAAGCCGTTCGAGAAGCATTGGATCGCGTCAATCAAGCCAAAAAACCAATCATTATTGCCGGAGTTGAGATCCATCGCTTCGGGTTGCAGGAGCAATTGATGAAATTGGCTGAAAAGGCCAAGATTCCAATCGCCGCGACAATTCTAGGGAAGAGTGTGGTCGATGAAACTCATCCGTTGTACGTAGGGCTGTACGAAGGCGCGATGGGGCGTGAGGAAGTAACGCAGTACGTCGAAGATAGCGATTGCGTGCTGCTACTTGGTGCCTTCATGACAGACATCAATCTCGGCATTTACACTGCGCAGCTCGATGTCAAGAATTGTATCTATGCCACCAGCGAACAACTGCAAATATCGTATCATCACTTCCCAAATGTTCCACTCGCGGATTTTCTAGACCGGCTGACAAAAGCCGATCCTCAACCAACTCACCGCGCCATCCCGGAAATGCTGCGTCTGAAGCACCCTGGGAATTTTCAGCCTGAGCCGGGACGCGCGCTTGAGATCAGCCGGATGATTTCGCGGATCAATGGCCAGATCGATGCGCAAACCATCGTCATTGCGGACATCGGTGATTCCCTTTTCGCTTCATCTGAATTGGTGATTCACGAACAAACCGACTTTTTGTCTCCTGCCTATTACACTTCCATGGGGTTTTCGATTCCAGCCGCTTTGGGAGCCTGCGTAGCAAAGCCGAATGACCGAGTTGTCGTCATCGTTGGTGACGGAGCTTTCCAAATGACTGGCCAGGAGATGTCATCCCTGATTCGGCTGGGACATGCGCCGATCATCATCGTGCTTGACAATCACGGATACGGTACCGAGCGTTTCCTCCAGGCAGGGACATGGAAGTACAACGAGATCGCAGTTTGGAACTACTCAAAACTGCCCGAAGTGTACGGAGGAGGCCGAGGCTATCTCGTTGTAGATGAGTTGGAGTTTGATGCTGCTCTCAACGCAGCCTGGGCTGACAAAACTCAGCTTCACTTAATCCATGCTAAACTTGTCGAGGGAGACGCAAGTCAAACGCTTAAGCGACTGGCCCAGCGACTCGGCCAGCATATTTAGCCTGACTGGGCCGAATGAATCTTAGTTGCACGACGCTCCGCGTCGTGATTCCTGCGACGCGGAGCGTCGCACAACTAAGCGAATACCCAAGGTTTGCTCGACCAAGCGTATCCTAATTCCCGTTTTTTAGTGGAGGTGGCAGTTCCCGAACGGTGCGATCACTTGGGGATGGTTGAGCCCGCACGGGAGCTGGAGGAACGGCCTCATAAATTTTTTCAGCTGGAGAACGTTGTGTTCCATACAAGGGTGCGGGGGGATTTCCAAGCTTAAGCTGGCTAGCTGGAGTCGGTAAGGAAGAAAAATCCGTCGACTGTTCTAGACTCGGTGATGGGTAGTACGCTTGTGAATAATTTTGCGACATGGGTATTGCTCGAACCCCTAAAGCTCGATTGCTGGGCGGTGGAGTGGGGGAACCGTAAAAACTAGACATAGACTCCCATGGTTTCCACGTTGACCAGCTATTGACATTGGTATTGCCATTGGAATTGCATCGACCGTCTTTGCAAGCATGATATCCGTCGCTATACCCGAAGCCATGGAAGCGACCGAAATAATTTATTGGAGAGAATCGCTCCGATGGAAGTTGTGCCTGAGCGGCAGCTGATAAAACGCAAACGAGTGCAATCGAAAGAGGTCGCGTAAGCATGATCATTTCATCCTTGAACAGATCACTTGTTGGAGGGCAACGCTCCCAGGAAGTCCGTTTCCGAAAAGGAGCGATCGCCATTCTCGACTTTCGACGAGACATTTGTTGATCGGCAAAGTACGACGTCGAGGATTACATCGATCAAGTGATCTGGCTGTCCAAAGATCCTGATCTGACCAATAGTCCGTTTAGGTAATCTGTAACGCCGAAAAGACCTTGCGGTTCGGACCATTCTTTTCTTATTCTATGTTTTGTCGTCAGCTATCTAACGGCGTTTACGGTAACTTCATGAAAACGGGAGTATTCAGTGATGTCGTCAAAAAAGAATGAATGTAAGAAGCATTTTCCCAACATGATCGAAGCCGCAACCAAGATTTTTGGGCGTGTTGCAATCGGGTATCTTGGGTTCCTATGCGTGGGCCTTTCCACTCAATCAGCAATTGCAAATGCAGACGTGGAGTTGACCAAAGAGCAGATTCAATCTCACTTAGCAGCCATGCATGAGGCCCAGGCGACGGTCAAATCCGCAAGATTTGACTTAGAAACCCAGACATCATCTCCTCATTCCGAACAGATGCTTTTTGAAAAAATCAAATTGGTCGAGTTGGTTCGGTCACAGAACATTTTTGTGTTTTCAGGCGACAAACGATACATAAAATCGGATATAGCAAGCAGACCATTTGCTTCCATCCCATCTCTGCAGCCGAAACGCACAACGATCGATGCCCAAGGAAAAAGAACTGAGACCGTCGGAGAATTCTTTGCTAAGTGTATCGTCCAAAACGTGTTCGACGGTAAATCTTTGATAGTAAAACGAGCTGGCTTTGCTCAGGAATTCTCTCTCGATACTATTCAAACTATGCCGCAGAACTGCTTTTCATTAGATTTTTTCCCTCTCTCTAACTGGCATTTGGACGACCCTTCGGCAAGTGAAAAACTGAACAGTCAACAGGCTGCAATGACTATTTGCTCCATGAACAACGACGCTATTTCGAATCTCAGGTGTTGGAAAGAAGGCAATACGGGATCGCTTCGATTCGAAATTCGCCGTGATCCGATTTCCACCAGAATCTGGATCAATCCTTTAGAGGGCTGGACTTTGACCCGTAAGGAATTCTTTGGCACTGGTCCTCATGAGCCGTTGTTTGGAAAAGTGGAATTCTCAAATCCGCAACGTCTGACCGACAGTTTTTCAGTGTCAACTTTGATCGTCTCGAAATCATTCATCTCGGCTTTTGCGGACAACTGGCAGTCCGATGCTTCTGTTCCTGACTTAACCATTAAAATTGCCTCTTCGGTTAGTCAAGTGAACTCGGTTGATGAATCCATCTTTAGTGTTGATATAGAGCCCGGCTCCACAGTTATTGATATGCATAATCCTATCGTTCTCAGCGAAAAAGGAACGCAAGTGAAGTTCCGTATTATTGGTGCTGACGGTTCGATCGCACGCTAATTTGTGAGTTATTCGAAGGCACAAGATTCCTCGATTGGTACTAGTACAATTACGGTCGATCTCGATTATCATTTACGGTGGTAACAGGAAAAACCCTGCGGCAGTTCCCTCCGAATGTTGCGGAAGCTGATCGTTACCAAGAGTTCATTCCGTGCACCACTTTTAGATCATTTCTCTCCGAGAGGATTTTATCGATGTCAGTACCTAGCAAACTAAAGCGCCGTGGTTTTCTCCAGGGAGTCGGCGCTGCCGGAACCGCGGTTATTCTTGGCCCCTCGGCGAAGAGGGGCTTTGCCAACCAGTCCCTTAGCGAACGCCCGGTCTTTGCGACTATAGGCCTGCGAAACCAGGGCTGGGAGATTACTAACAAATCATTTAAGTTCGCTGACTTCGCTGCCTTCGCCGACGTCGACGCAAATGTACTCGGTGCAAACATCGAAAAAGCGGAAAAGAAGCAAGGCAGGAAGCCGGATGCTTATAAAGACTATCGAAAGATCCTCGATCGAAAAGACATCAATGCGGTCATGATCGCAACACCTGATCATTGGCATACCAAGATTGCGGTCGAAGCGATGTTGGCGGGCAAAGACGTCTACTGTGAAAAGCCACTCACGCTGACAATTGCCGAGGGCAAGTTGATCGAAAAGGTAGTCAAGGAGACTGGCCGAGTGTTTCAGGTTGGGACAATGCAACGAACGGAATCCGACCAAAGGTTCCTGCAGGCCATTGCGTTGGTCAAGCATGGACGCATAGGTACGGTTCAGAAGATAACGTGCGGCATCAACGGCATGGAAGCTTCGCCTGTGATTCCCGTTGTTCCCGTTCCGCAGGAACTTGACTGGGACATTTGGCTCGGACCAGCTCCGAAAGTTGATTATCGATCACTCCCTGAAATGCGAAAGGGATATGGTGGTGGCGTGCCGCTCTTCAGCAATTGTCACTATGCATTCCGAAACTGGCACGAATACTCGGGAGGAAAATTGACCGATTGGGGCGCTCACCACGTTGACATCGCTTGCTGGGCGCTCGGTGCTAGTAACACAGGCCCCAGCAAAGTGACGCCCGTCGAATTCAAGTTGCCGGTCGAATACAAAGATGGACATCCGTTGGTTCAAGACCAATACAACGCGGCCACAAGTTTCAATATCAAAGTCGACCTGCCAAACGGCGTCGAAATGATCATCACGAGTGAAGGGGACAATGGCATTCTATTCGAAGGGACGGAAGGTCGATTCTTTGTTAACCGAGGTAAGATTTCCGGCAAGCCTGTAGAAGACCTGAAAGACAAAGCTCTGCCCGCAGGAGCCATTGAAGAGGTGTACGGTGGAAAAGTCAGCGAGAACCACACCGCCAATTTCATCGAAGCGATCAAGTCTCGCAAGCAACCGATCTCCGACGTTTGGTCACACAACCGGATGCTCGAGATTTGCCATCTCTCCAACATCGCTATGCGTCTGAACCGCGATATCAACTGGGACTCAACCAAACGAGAAATCCTTGGCGACGCTCAGGCAAGTTCGTTCCTCGCCCGCGAATACCGCAAGGGCTATGAAATCAACGTAGGATAGGCTTCCAGCCTGTTTTTTCATTGATAGCCAATGGTCTAAATTAAATCTTTGCACTGCTTTACGTAGGATAGGCTTCCAGCCTGTTTATTCATTGACAGGCTGGAAGCCTACCCTACAAAAACGGCAACCAATTGTCGTACAAGGCCTAAGGCCAGGACAAGCCCCCGACCAACCTGAAAGGCTAGATCGCAGAACGGAACAAAACTCGCATCAGCGCATTTTTCGCAAACTGCTATTTGTCGCACAGCCCAGGCTCGGTGTGTCTTTAATAAAAAGGCACTTCGAGCATGAGTTCTAATGCCGGCAGCTTTTGAGCCGTATCGGTTCGGTCTTGAAGCAGTTCGAAAGCCAATTCTATCAAGTTTAACGATTCGATCGAAGGTTGAGGTAACGATTCGTGAAGTCGCCGAAAAATCGAATTACCATGTTCTTGGTCTTGACGTGGATTCGAATGTAGTTCGCGCATTGATTAGTTTGCGTCCGATCGATTCGCCTGAATCGGTTACGAAAAAAGTCAAAGGAAATGTTGCAACAACGCTTCGCTCAGATGGAATTCGAGACGTTTGGTCTCGAGGTTGGTTTGTTCGAAGCAACGGGAACGTGTCCGACGAAGTCATCGGAAACTATGTCGCGAACCAATTCGATCATCATCGAGCAGTGCCATTAACAAACCCGTCAATCATGACCAACTGTCGGTATCACAACGCTGACAACGCGAGTCAAATTCGAAAATCATCTCATGCTGCCTTTCAGTACAACATCCATTTTGTATTCAGCGTCCGTAGGCGGATCGAATTCTTGGATCCAATTGTTGGACAGAAGCTAGTCCAGTATTGGCTGTCCGTTTGTCAAAAGAAATCGTGGATTGCCTGGGATATTGAAGTGGTATGGAATCATGCTCATTTGCTGCTGGGAATATCACCGGGTGAAACACCTGAAGAAGCTGCTTTGGCATTACTGAATAGCGCCGAACTCTGGTTTCACGATCGATATAGCGCTGCCATACAATTAGAGGATTTAGAGACCGTTTTTCAACCAGGTTACTACGCCGGCACATGTGGTGAAGCAACAACCGCGCAGATCAAGAGCTTTCTTGAATAACAATTCGATGCAGATTGAAGTTGTGATGATGTGGTGATGATGTAGTGATGCAACGGGTGGTTGATCGTCCTACGCGAAAGCCGCCGAATTTATTTCGGCGGATCGTTACCATCACCCTACTATTGGTAGGCCACTAAGGTCATTTACCCCCGGTATAAAACCGGGAGCTTGCCGTGTGGTCAGTCGATCGTGGCTAGGTTGAATGTCAACTACCACCGGTGTAAAACCGGAGGCTTGAAAATCGCGCGCGAGCAAGGGCATAGCCGGGCATGGCCCCCTGCTCCCCCGCATGTTCCGCACGATCGAGGACAATCGTGCTACTCTAATCTCCGCTACGCCAGCGGACTACGGCATCTACGTTCGCTATTCCGTACGCTCACTCCGTGCCTACGTCCGATGGCTTCGCTACCTGACCCGCTGACTCACTAGACGGACTCAGGGCCAGACGGAACCCCGTGTTGCCGGACCGATTCGTCGGCGCGTTCGTGAGGCGGTTCGCTGACCGGCAAACCGCGGCCTCGCTGCCCCAACTGCCGCCACGGCGCACCCGAAGCGAGCCCGTCGCTGTACCAATAGGATCTAAAGTCGACCGGTTACTCCCGGACCAATCGTGACACCATTCGTACACGTTCCCGTGCATGTCGAAAAGTCCCCCAAGGTTCGGCCGGAGCGTGCGTGGAAGATGTGTCTGACGACCGCTGTTGTCCTGAAACCGCGCATAACGATAAAGCAGACCTTCATCCCGACCGAAGCCATAAGGCGTCCGGCTCCCAGACCGAGCTGCAATTTCCCATTCCGCCGACGTAGGCAGCCGGAAT
This sequence comes from Pirellula sp., assembly GCA_043744075.1. Lineage (GTDB taxonomy): Bacteria > Planctomycetota > Planctomycetia > Pirellulales > Pirellulaceae > JBKCUI01. Next base: position 19,761 of record JAYTVL010000274.1, read on the forward strand.
CCCCGCTCCTCAGGTCGAAACGGCCAGTTCAGCGGAGCACCGCTGGCTGCAGGATTGGGATCCGCAGCAAAAACCTTGCTGTCCAGAGACTTCGGATCCGCGTAGCACTGTCCATCCTCAGTGAAACCTGCTTGCGCCGTCAGCCACCGGCAATACCTAACGCTGTCGTACCAGGATGGTCGCAGCATGGGATGTTGGAGCGAAGGGCTGTATTGGTCGATGTCATTGATCCTCTCCACGGCTGAGGCTTCAAACTCGGCCCGGGTTACTTCGCGATCCAGCAATGCAAAGGGTCGGGAGATGTGCACAGTCTGATGCGTCTCAGTCACAAATCGCCCAGGTTCATTTCCGGGCGAGCCGATTTCGTAGTTGCCAGGTGGGAGGACAACATACGTCTGATAAAACGTCTGATCGACCCCAGGAATCGCCAGCGTGAACCATTCTCGCTGAGGGTCATACGCAAATGGAGTCTCGTCTACTTTCCTTGCAATGTCGGTTTGCTGCCACTGCCGCAGTAGCCAGCCGGCTGCACCGTGGATCGTCGAACTCGGATCGTCACGATACCAGGTCGCAAGCTGCTTTACGGTCGAATCGCCCTGGTCCCCAGGAACGTCAGACAGCGAAAACTCTCCCAGTGCCAACAGCAGTCCAAACAGGACGCGATCTTCAAGCCGGCACCCGTCGCCACGCAGGGCCGGTCGTGTTCGTTCGACAATCTGCACGCACTCCCACAGTTCTCCAATGGAGACGCCACGTGCCCGACAGCGGCGAACAAATTGCGTTAGCGACTCGGGATCATCGGTCACCCGCAACGCGCTGAAGATTTTCTCGCGCTCACCCTGTCGCAGCAACGCGATGGCTGAGCCCGCCTGTCGTTTTGCTAGGCTCAGATGGGAGTCGTACGGGATAACGGGACGGTGGAGGAGGAG
>JAYTVL010000275.1:0-20669 GCA_043744075.1 Pirellula sp.
GGCGGCTAGCGCCCTGCCGCTCACTAGTAACCCTAATTCTTGATGCTGACAAAGCACTACCCGCTAAGTGCCGTAATCAACTGGACCAAAGGCATGTAAAGTGAGATCACAACGAAGCCAACACAGAGGCCTACTGCAATGATCCACAACGGTGCTACTAGCCCCGATGCCCAACTAAGCCTATGTCGCACTCTGTCAATGTAAATTGCGGAAATCTGGCGCAGTAGCGGAATGCATGGGCCGCCATTCGGCCCAGCTTCCAAGGCATAAGTAACTAGGGCAGGAAAGTTATGTGCGACGGCTGACTTATAGTTAAACTTGCCCGATGAACCGATATCTTTGGAAAGTGTTTCGGACACAATGCGAAACCGCAAGTTCTGGCTTGCTCTGCCAGCAATGAGAATAGCTGCATTCAGCGGAGATCCAATACTAAGCAATTCGGCCAGAGTTGAAGTAAACCGGCCCATTGCCTTAACACTTTCGGTACTGCCAGCTGAAAGACTTCCAAGCAACCTAGTTGTTTCTGTAAGTTGAAAGCACAATTGCAAAAACCTTCGTATCCACCAACCAGCCAATGCAAGGCCAATGAGAAACAGAAAAAATACGCCTGTTTGATTGTTGATCTGATCACTTATAGAAAAGACCAATTTTGTAAGCCCTGGTAATCTCAGCTCAAAATCTCTAAACATGTCCTGAAAAGTTGGAATAATCGCTTTTGCTAGAAAGACAAACAACAGTACCGCAGCAAATAAAAGAACAAGAGGATAAGCGAACTTGAGCCAACTACGTTTTCGATCTTCGGTCGCAAAGGTCACATCCTTTATGATTTGCTCAAATTCTGCAGACGGTGCATCAGAGGAAACTCCACGCAATAGGAGGGGCAGCCATATTGCCTTCGTGCCATCCTGGACAAATTGTTCCGTTGTCGCGGAGCCGCGAAGAGTACTTATTAAATCTCGCACATCTGCACTTACGAATCTGGATTGCGTTTCCTCCATTAGCGCCTCGATTGCGGTCGCGAGCTTGTGCCGACGATCTAACGCCGCATCAATGCGTTGGTAAAATTCGGGGCGTTCATTTATTGTTGACATCGGATTTTTTTGTTGAACGGAGTTACATGGTTTGTTTTGTTTTGTTTAATCTCGTCGTCTCGTCTTAAAATCCCGCTGGCTTGGAGGTCGTACAGCTTTCGCCCCGAATTGGGCAGCAACATATTAGCCCAGGGCAGAGCGCAGCGACGGAACGTCGCGGAGCGCCGCCCTGGGAACTACAAAACGCCTAGACGATGCCCTGAAGGGGCCCCATAATATGTATGCGTCTACGATGGCTAATTAGTTCCGCCCCTTCAGGGCAATTGGGCCGGGTTCGGTCTGTTCCCAGGGCGGCGCTGCGCTTTGCCCTGGGCTAAAATGTTTAAGCCCGATGGGCTAAAAACCACCTACATGACATCAGCGGTTGGTTATGCTTTTTTTCGCCTTAGTTGCACCTTCAGTTTTGTTGACGGGAAAGCTGTACAACCTCCAAGCCTGTGGGATTCGAAGTCCACAGGCGAGGCATGTAGTCGCATCCATGATCTTGACCAATTTGAGTTGCTCCTCTTTCGCATTCGGTAATAAGCCAGACAATTTCTTTATGGTCGAGTAATTGCTATTAATAATTCGATCATGGGTGCGAAGAGACTCAATCCAAACATCAAAACGATCCCCCCTCCTAAGATCGCACCAACGACTGTCGGGAGCCATGCCCGCCATTTGATTGTTCGCGACTGCGCAAGCTCACGGTATGCGCGTGCGGAGAATCGCAAGGCGACTGTCTTGTCCCCGATGATCACATCTTCACCAAGTGCCCAATCCAACATGGGACGCAAAGTCCCTTTCGCATTTCTTTTTTCTTTGCTCACTAGTAGATCGGACCGGTCGCTCTTGTTGATATTCAATAAAGTTCGAACCTGGTCTACGGATTGGCCGCGTTCAAGCAGTTCAGCAAAACTCGCAGCGCAATTCGCCTTGCTGATGGCTTCAAAAACACCTTTTTGACTTGGAAACCAATTCAAATTTGAACTCGAGTTTTTTCGGCTCCAAAACACCAATCCCAACAAAACCAAGATGGGAACTGCTGTCCCCCAGTACCAAATCGCGCGATTTGCAACCATCAGCATTTGCAGACTAATACCGGGCGCTATACCAGTCTGACTGTTCATCGCTTCCAGCTTGGGTGCAACGCTGATCGTCAGAAATCCAAATCCGAAGTAAACCAGCCCTAAAAGGATAAGTGGTTGAACAAAGGCAAATCCGAAAAGCCGTCCAACATCGCGGCGGCCTTGTCCGCACTCGCTTAGGATTGTAAGCGCTTCAGTGGAATTGTCGCAAAACAACCACGTTGCTAATGCAGAACGGTATTGATGGGGCAATTCGTTCTCCGACTCAAGGATTTGGCGAATCGAACTTCCTCGCGCCACCTCGATAGCCAGTTTCGAGTTGATCGCTCGGAGCTGTTCTGAAAGCGTGTTACTTTTTTCTGACAATTCTAACTGGATCGGAACGCCTGCACTGGCTAGCTTCAACAGAAAATCGTTGAAGGCTAACACATCGTCGAGTTTCGGTTCGCAGGTCGATTGCGTGTTCATTGGATTGGAATAAAGCCGTTCGTGGATCTTTCACGGCGAAGACAGGCTGGAAGCCCACCCCACTTACAAACTCAATGATGCGCCACGAACTGGTTTTTATCTAAGCGACAGCTTAATCTTGGAAGTTTTTCGACGTGACTTGCCCAAAACTCTTTGCTTGGTTTTGTCGCAATTCGCTAAACACTTCAAACAATCCCCAGTCGATACCCACGTTCCTTTTGAGTGCGATCTCCTCAATCTGCAACGATGTCGGAGATGAAATCTTCTCACGCCAAGACGCCAACCGATCCAGGACAGGCAGGCTGATGCAACCACAAACCGTGATCGCTAAAACGAATCTAGCAAACTGATACGTTCCCCTCCGATCCGAATCGTATTCACGAGCAGCCTCGAGCGTGTGCGGCCGCAAGTTGTCGGATGGGATTACATACCTGCCTGCATCCCGAATGGTTGCTTCAAGTAACTTCATTGCCTCAGGCGAAATACCGTCGTCAAACTCGCCTTCTGGGCGGAGAATACTAGTCATGAGAGACCTCCGAAGCATGCTGTCGAAGTTCGATTGCCAGCTTTTGCATCGCATATCGGTATCGACTTGCGGCTGTTGCAGCAGGCAGACCCAGCACATCCGCAATTTGGGAAAATGTCAATTCCTCCCAAATTTTTAACACGACGACTTCACTCTGTTCCACCGGTAACGACCTAATAGCCAGCCAAACAGCTCGATACGATTCCTCTTGTTCAACTTCATCGACGGATCGCTGCGTTAGCAGATCCGTCAAGTTACTTACTACTGCCCAACGACGTTTTCGACGAAGTATGACAAGCGACTCGTTTCGAACCATTTGCAGCAAATAAGGCCACGGACTTTCGGCGCGACTCAAAAGCGTGGCGTTGCCAACTACCCGCACCAAAGTCGCTTGAACCGCATCTTCTGCGTCGTGCTGATTGCGCGTAATCGATACTGCAAATCGCACCAAACGCATGGAAGTCAAGTCGTAAAGACCCGACAGCGCCGCCACACCGCTTTCCGCAATGCATTGGGCACTGTCTCGAACTCGTTCGGAAAAAGAAACAGGATTGCACATGACAATGCTTAAGGATGCGCGAAAGTCCGCGATTTGTCTAATCCGGAGAAGGAAATTCTTAAAATCCCTGGCTCCACATGGCCTTGCGCCATGCCGTGGGATAGGCTTCCAGCCTGTCATTATCAGCATGACAGGCTGGAAGCCTATTCTACGTTCTCCTGTTGTTTTAGCTTTTGTTGCAAACTCTGCCGATGAATTCCTAATCTACGAGCGGCGGCGCTAATGTTGTTTTGCTCCAAGTCAAGCGCCCTTCTGATCGCAATGCGCTCGAAGTCTTCGACCAACAGGTTGCGTGCCTCCGTGAGCGGCAAATCAAGGTAGGCATCAAAGCCAGCGTTAATCTCAACTCGAATAGAAGTCGATAGCCCGATGTCCGTTGCAAAAATCGAATCGGATTCTGACATCGCAGACGCTGATTCGATTCGCTGTTTAAGCTCTCTCACATTGCCCGGCCAATTGTAATGCAACATGCTGGAAACGGCTTCGTTCGAGAGACGTTTCGTTGGTTCGAGAAACCGATTGGCAAGGAACAAAATGTCTTCTTGCCGAGCTCGCAATGGCGGCACATGCAGTTCAATACCACGAATGCGATAGTAGAGATCCTCTCGAAATGCTTTGTCCTTGATCGCCTGTTCAAGATCTTGATGAGTTGCACTTACAACGCGAACATCCACCGAGATACTTTGTCCGGAGCCAACAGGTTGGACTATTCCCTCCTGAAGTACGCGGAGCAAACGCGTTTGCACTGCAACCGGCATATCACCAATTTCATCTAAGAACAGGGTTCCGCCATCCGCTTGATGAAAAACTCCTTCGCGACTTCGATCGGCACCAGTAAAGGCTCCTTTAACATGTCCAAACAACTCGCTCTCAATTAGTGACTCCGCGATGGCCGCTGTGTTAATGGCCACAAACGGTTTTGCGGCGCGATCGCTATTCGCATGCAACTCCCTGGCAACAAGTTCTTTACCTGAGCCGCTCTCTCCGCGAATGAGCACGGGCAGCTTGGATCGAGCCGCACGTCGGATTTGGTCAAACAATCGAACCATCGGTTGACTTATCCCCAGGATCTCCCCAAAGCCATTCGACGATATCAACTTATTTTGCAGCTCTATTACAGAGCGCTGAAGACGCACGCGCTGCTCAGAGCGACGTGCGATCGATCGCAAATGATCAATATCGTATGGCTTAGCTAGAAAATCTGATGCCCCGTGTCGAATGCACTCGATCGCGTGATTGAGAGTGTCATTTGCGGTAACGACGATTACTTCGGGTTTTGTCGGCAGCGGACTAGTTTGCATCGCCATCAAGACTTCAATGCCCGATTTCAAAGGCATATTAAGATCCAAGAAAACCAGATCCGGGAGTTGTTCGCACATGATTGCCAAAGCAGCGTTTCCATCTTCGGCTTCAAATAGTTCACGTCCTACCCCGCGCAATGCCTTGGCCATTCCATAGCGAGCAGCCGTTTCATCATCAGCGATCAGAATTTTCATCAGCAAGCGTCCATTCGTTTCTTATGATTCGAGAGGAAAACGAACCAGTGGCAATCGTACTTCAAACACCGATCCTTGGCCGTCTTGACTTTCGCAACGAAGCGTCCCGGACAATTCTCGAACTCGCTCAGCAGCGATGTAAAGCCCCAAACCGGTGCCGTCCGCTTTGCCGGTGACAAAAGGATGAAAAAGATTGTCTCGAAGCGATGGATCAATTCCGTGACCATTGTCGCTGACCGTGACCACAATCGAATTTTCAACAACCGTCGACGAGATGATTACCTGTCCATGCTCTGCTTCACAAGCAGCTTCGATGCCATTCCGAATGAGGTTAAATAGAATCTCGCTCAATGTTGCGTCTGTAGAGGCAATCCTTACTTCGGCAGCGCCAAGCCTTTGAACAATTTCGACCGAGTGTTGCCGAGCGAGTTGCCCTAGTATGTGCAGTAAGCGTTCGATTACGTGATCAGGATTAACTTCCTCGCAGCTCGTATCGCCTGGCTTGGCATAGTCAAGCAAACGCTGAGTCGTCTGGGACAAACGGTCTATTTCAGAAACGATCATGGAGACATCCAGCAGATGTTCGTCACCGTCCTGCATGTCTTCCTTCATGAGGGTCGCAATCGTACGAATGGACGATAGTGGATTTCGGATTTCGTGGGCCAATGATCCCGCGATCAGCCCGAGGACCGAGAGTTTTTCCTGCTGCATCGAACGTCGTTCGGCCCACAAACGCTGCGATTCAAGCTTGCGGTTATAAAGAGTGGCGGCAAACTGATCGAATAACATAGCTAGGGCTGTCAATTGCTCTTCAGCCAATCGATCGCTTCGAAGCCGTGTTCCTAGAATCGCTACACCCTTTATCGATCTGAAGGAAACTCGAAAAATCGAGTCTGCATGGAGCATTTCCATCGCCGCAGCCATTTGCGGTTCGATCCTATCTCCCCGATTTATATAACCGGTCGATAGATTCGAAGACGATTCCAATAGATATCGTAACACTTGCGCGATTGCAGATTGGATCGGGTAGCTAGATACGTTCGCACGTCCATCGGTATCTGGAACCAACGGCGAATCCAAAAAAATGATCGTAACAGAATCAACTGCGATTTTTTCTTTGACTGCCGCTGAAAACCAAGAGACCATCTCTTCCGAATTGCGTTCCGTCTGCTGCGAAAGCTCTACCGACAATCGACGAGTTGCATCGCGAATATGCGAAACGTCGTTACTTAGCAGATATCTCAAGGATGCACGAACTCGCTCTCTCAACGGACGCCAGCTCATGATGAATCCAAATACCAAAATCCATTCAATCAAAACGAAGTCTAAGTTCGAACGATTTCCCATCGCGGATGTCCAGGGCGTGATAGTAACGCGATGCAGAAGAAGCATGATTGCAAGGAAAGCGCCGTAGACAAAAGTACGTTCGATTACAAGCGGGAGCAATCGCTGACGAAGGATGTACCAAACAAATAAGAATGCGGGGATGAGCGGTGACATAATGATCATCAATCGAACCCAGAATTCCGCTTCGGTATCGACTAACCAAAGGACATAAAAAAAGGCCAAGAGCGTAATTGCCAAAATCACGATAGTCAAACGTTGAAAGAACCCCGGCGCGCCCGGTGCCGAAAGACGGTTTCTCGCTTGCAAGAATAAAAACACCGACGTCGAATTGGCTACGACAATCCATACTAAGTACAGCTGGGAAATGGAACTTACTGTATGAACAAAATCTCGATCTCGATTGTGAAAAGCGAGCCAAGCTGCGATCAGAACCAAAAATAATGGCAAATACAAAATACTATAGCGCCGTTCGATTCTCGGATGTACGGTGACGCCCGTATAGTTCAATCGAATCGCGCCATGTAGCATGGCTGATGGCAAAATTAGCAACCCGGCTGATATCAACGTCATACAGATTTGATCGAGGAATACTCCTGTCGTCGACTCCACGGATTTGAGCATCAGATGAAAGAAGCTCGCCACATGGACTAGCCAATTTCCAGCGATCAAGAGCTTTAACCAAACTGCAACTTGAGCGTGATTGATTCGTTCCAGAATAACGAGTAACAATACCGTGTCGACGACGCAAGCAAACCCAATTAAGAACAATTCGAGAGAATCAAGCATAGGAGGGCGGAACATCGGGTGATACGATTACCGGGTCGTCTTCAAACAATTCAATGATCTCGCCATTGTATTCGAGCTTAGCCGAGACAAACTTGAGTTCGTTGCCAATCAACTCTACTGAGAGCTTGGCTTCTGTTCTCAATGCAGAATCTTGTTCATGAAGTCGATAGTCAACCTGCGTTACATGTTCCGTGAAAATCGACTTCTGATCGACAACGACAAAGAGGTTTTCTCGAATCAAGACACGGTCGCCCGTTTTGAGTCGAACTAAACTGCCACGGGATGGCGACAGACGTATCCGATCTTCTGAATACCAGCGATGAAACCAGTCTCGGATTGCCAGAATCAGCTTCATGGATTACTCGCTTATTTTTATGCTAGATCACTTTACGACATCGATAAAGTTTCGCAAAAACAGGATTGCCGCTTTATGTGGGAAGGGTGGCCAATACTCAACACTGGATATTTGAATACGGGCGTCGATCATAAGTCGGGCTGAACCGGACGCTAGCGCGTTGCGGCTGATTAGCCGAAGGGCGCTAGCCCACGGTTTGCAGCCCATGTTGTGATCGATACCGAATGAACGACTGATCCCCGGTTCATTTGATCATTATGTTTCCAAGTTCCGATTCAGTATCAGTCGTTAGTATGTCTGCAACCCGTTCGTAGGACTCACCATTCTCGTTTTTGTTGATTCGATCAAGTTTGTGTACAATTCCTTGCACAATGCCTTTGAGCTCAAAAAATCCTTCCTCATTGGTCTTTACTTTTGTTGTTGTGATATTGGACATCAGGCCGTTCGACCTCACTTCAACTCCGAATCGCATCTCCGCACCCGCAATTGGGATCCCTTTGAGATCGACAAGTGTTCCTCGAACCGTTCCAAGTGGCCACATGGCAATTTCGAGTTCCTGGTCTTCCGACTGTAGGATCGCATATCCACCCAGTGATTTTTCATGATTGATGGCGAGCACGTGCATAACACCTGAACGTCTCTTGGTTTCGATCTCGCCGGCGGCATTCGTAGTTGCTCTCAGATCCATCTTCATGAAGTCCTGGCTTTTGCAAATCACCGTGACGTCGGAAACGGGCTTGTCATCCTCAGCAGAAAAGACTGTGATCTTGATAGGAATCGATGTTTCTGCGGTTTGAAATTCAAACCTCTTCTCAAATTCGTCTGGGCCAAGAGAAAATTTTTGAGTCTTGCGATCAGTGTCCCAGATGATGAAATCACCGGGCCCAACCTTGAATTCAAACGTGCCGTCCTTTTGCACGAGAATCGACGCTTGCGAAAAGGCATCGATGGATCTTTTTGACTTCTTTGGGTTGGGAAGAGGTTGGTTGGGGAGGGTATGGTACTCTTTCGCTTTTTGCTGGAGCATAACGTATGCATCGCGATTATCTAGTCCGGTCACAGTCCCGTGAATACGACGAGTCGGCTCAAGAACAAAGCTCATCGCAGTCTGTTTTTCACCTTCCAAGATACAGATACCTTCGTACGCTTTCGATGCAAACTCTTCGTCTTTGACTACCACAAAATAATATCCATCGGGCTTCACCCACATTTCCCAATTCCCGTCAGCATCGGTCTTGGACTCCGCCGAAAACCAACTGGCATAGTGAAAGGCCCCATGCGCAGCGACTCGGATATCTTTTGCTGGTTGACCATCGGCATGAGTGACACGACCTCCGATCTTCATCATCTCCCTTGTTTGTACAGTTACATCGGCTTCTTCATTCCATTTGATCGTCGCTCGCCCATCGGCCATGTCCTGTCCGTTTCCGACAACGAACCAATCCTCTCGATCTAACTTGGGCCAAAAGTAAACTACATCCACTTGATCGATGGCGAGCATGTCGAACTGAGCTATTCCATTCTCGTCGCTAGTCCGCAGGAACTCTCGATAACCGGGAAGGTTCCAATGATCGCCGCGGTTGGGCTTCTCCATCAACCATGGGCGAAACGCAATGCCTGCTAGTGGCTTTCCATCGGGAGCAAGAATCTTGACGGACACCTCCCGTACGCCGTTCAAACAAAGCTTTACCTCCCCTTCAAACCCTTGCTCAAGATTGGAGGGATGAGTCTTCTGTCCAGTTACTTCAAAATTTCGATAGTCGATTCCAGACTTTGCTTTCATTGCTCCAACGGTCTGATTGGCAAGGCCTTCTGGGTAGCGAAGTAGCGTTACACCATCTTTTTTCGTTTTTTCTTGACAGACCCCTTCGTAAAAAGCTTGCAAATAGACGTTCGCATCAGGGATCGGTTGTTGTTGTGAATCGACTACAAGCACCCGGATGACTTTTGGCGGAGCAAGGACGATGTCAGACAATTTTATCCTATAGTCATCTGACTTGCCTTTACTTGAATTCTTCAAAAGGGGCGCAAAACCAAGTAGCTTTTGATCAGAAGTTTCGAGCAACAATGGAGCAGAGTGACTAGTGCCGTTGAGTCGAATTTCGAATTCACCATCAGCGCCCGTTTTCACTTCAACCCGTTCAGGTCCTGTTCCCTTTAGAAAATGCTTGCCACGAACGGTTACATTGTCGATCGGTCTATCGAGATAGAGAACTTTGCCATGATAGGTTGTCGAAGGCTCAACGCACATTGCCGAAAAGCAATGGACTGCAACGAACCATATCGCAATCGCTTGTATTTTAAACGACATCGAGACTACCGGATCGCTAAAGTGACGTTCGAAAACCACCCTAAAATTCTATTCCACCACATAGCAATCGAACATACAAGTCAGTGAGCCCTCAATTGTGCTAAATCTGTTTGCACTTTCTGCTGGCGTGCAATACGAGCCCAAGCAATTACTCGAGTTTCGCAAAAACGCGGTGGGCTGCTTCGATGGTGATGTCGATATCTTCCGGTCGATGCGTTCGTGAAAAGAACAGCGCTTCGAATTGACTGCACGGCATGTAGATACCATCCTCGATCAGCCCCCAGAAGTACTTCGCAAAGCGTTTTCGGTCAGAGCGATCTGCACTTGGCCAATCGACCACCGGTGCATCATTGAAGAAAAGAGTCATCATGCTTCCCATCCGCTGCATTTGAACCGGAATACCCGCTGCATCCGCTGCATTCTTGAGGCCGTCTGCCAATCGACTCGCTTGAGATTCCAAGTACTCATACGGTGGGTCATCCCGCAAAATCTCGAGCGTTGTAGCTCCAGCGGCAGTCGCGAGGGGATTGCCGGCGAGCGTTCCAGCTTGAAAAACTTTTCCAGCGGGCATGACATTGTCCATAATCGATGCTTTGCCGCCGTAAGCCGCCAGGGGCATACCACCTCCGACAATTTTTCCTAAGGTGGTCATGTCGGGATCGATTCCAAATACGCTTTGCGCACCGCCGTACGCCACTCGAAAGCCGGTCATGACTTCATCAAAAATGAGGATTGCACCATGTTTGGTTGTTTCATCCCGAAGGGTTTTTAAGAACTGAGGCGTTGGTAAAACAGTCCCCATATTTCCGACAACCGGTTCAAGAATGATCGCAGCAATTTCAGTTGGGTATTTGCGAAACGTTTCGACAATCGATTCGGAGTCGTTGTAATTGAGTACAATAGTGTCTTTTGAATTGCCTTCGGTTACACCAGGCGAATCGGGAACGCCAAGCGTTGCAGCCGCCGAGCCAGCGGCAACCAGCAGCGAGTCGACGTGGCCGTGGTAACAGCCCGAGAACTTGACGATCTTTGCGCGACCTGTGGCTCCGCGTGCGACCCGTATCGCGCTCATGGTGGCTTCTGTACCACTGTTAACGAGTCGAACGCGCTCGATACTCGGTACCGCTTTCATGATCAGTTCCGCCAGACGGGATTCGTTCTCAGTAGGAGCACCAAACGAAGTACCTTTGGCCGCAGCCTTTTGAATGGCTTCGATGACCTGGGGATTGGCGTGGCCCAATATCATGGGGCCCCAAGATCCGATATAATCGAGATAACGGTTGCCGTCGATGTCGAACAGAAACTGGCCTGCCGCATGCGACATGAAAATCGGTTCACCGCCAACGCCATGAAATGCCCGTGCGGGAGAATTCACTCCGCCGGGGATAAGTCGCTTGGCTTTCGCAAATGCGGCTTGGCTATTAAAGCGTTTGAAAATGGAATTGGTCATCGTTAGCTACCAGCCCATAGCCATATTGGACTCAATGATTCGGCGAGCTTTTTCGAGATCGGCCCCGGTTTCAGACATATATAAGCGGATGGCTTGTAATTTGTCACCGGACGACTTTGATAGGCAGTCGCGCGCAATGGAACAAATATCGAGAGGCCGACCGGTGGCACCTAAAACCGCCTTGGAAATGACCCACGTGTCCCGCGGTCGTTTCGTGAGTCGAACGACGTTGTCCGTAGGATGCGTGTCTTGAAGTACTTGGCGAGCGGCTGCTTCGTCTTTCGCCCAAGTGACAATTATGTGAGAATCTGTTTCTATCTCGAATAGCGGCATTGTATCAATCCCATTTGTGGGGGAGCTTGCGTTGTAGAGGATTTTACGAGATGGTATCAGGCAATTGACAGTAAGGGAAGGATTCGCGAGAGCCGTCGATCTATTCGATTCAAGATGTCGGGGTTATCCGGCCTTTGCGGCCAGACAATATGAAGAAACATCTCACAAAAGTAATCATCGTCGCAGTCTGTGCACTTGCACTTGGACCGCTCTTTGCTGGTTTTTTTGGGCCAGCGTGGCGGGCAAGGTGGATGTTGGCATGGGCTGCAAACGAGTATCAAAATGGGCATCCAGATGCAGCAGAAACGACGCTTCGACGAGCAAGTGATCTGTCAAGCGAACTGGCAACCGACCCCGAATTCTGGAAATTGAGATTCGAATTCGTTTTCAACAAAGAAAAACCAAGTACAGAAGCGATCAAGAGGCTTTTCGACGAATCGGTGAGCCAAATTTCGCGGTTGGCAAAACAGCAACAACCTGTTTTAGCAGCGTTCGTCGCAAATATGTTCCAGTTGAATCGCGAGACAGACTTGGCAATAGAGTTATTGGAGTCGCACTTGCCCCCGATTTCGCAAAGGGTGGCGAACGACAACAACACAATAGCTTACTTTCGATCGCTTGCGAAAAAGAAACTCGCAATCGCGTTGCAGGAAATCGATTCAGCGCTCGTCGCAGACGGAACTCAGAACGAGATGTTTCTCGATACTAAAGCTTGGGTTCTGCACGGTCTTAAGGAAGATACCAAAGCACTTCCATTTGCGAATGAAGCCTTAAAAAAACTCTATTTAGCTATCGAGCGATTGGGAAATGTACGTCCAGCGGATCGACGTGATTTCCAAACATGGCTTTACTCCGACACTTTTGAAAAAAAGAATAATAACGATTCAGAAATTGAAAACGATTCGGGAGGAAAAATAATTGATTTAAACGTTTCGACCAAGAATATCTCCCAACTGAACCGACTGGAAGCGCTGAAGTTGCGGTATCCGTACGTTTCCCAATCGGGAATCGATGAAATAGCCAAAACGATAGCTGCTTTTCGTTTTCACCGCGCTTGCATTTTGGACGAGTTGGGGAGAACCGAGGAATCGGATCGAGATTACGCTTGGCTCGATAATTTCGGGTTTACGGAAACAGACAAACTCAATTAGGCTCAGCCACGTGCTTTGTCTAGATTGAAAGTGGGGTAGGTATCCTGCCTGCCATCGAATCCAACTTAAGAAATCACAAGCTGGGAGCTTATGCCACGTCATGGGCGTCTCGCCCATGAAATCACGGGCGAGACGCGCGAGACGCCCGTGCCACACAAGCGCCAACCCCAATTTTTTGATCTGGACAGGGCACTAGTTGGAACAAGCCCCAAATACAACGGATTGAATTGCAAGTGATTCCGTGCATTGCAAATGCGGTTTCGTGAAACCGAGACTTCGGATACGATCCATTTGCTGTCCTTCTCACCTTTTGTTCCGAACCACCCCGTTGTTCCGAACCACCCCGTTTTCGAGGATTGATTTGGATTTATGAGCGAACTACACCACGAATGCGGTGTTGCTGCGATCTATCACTTGGCCAATGGCGAAGAAAGTACACTTTGCCCGGAAGGTGGACGAGAAGCAATTTCCTATCTTTTACCTCGCATGCTCCAGGACATTCAAAATCGGGGGCAACTAGCTGCGGGCATGACCACGTACAATCCGAATCGTTCTTTGTTGCTCGACACAATGAAGGATATCGGAACGGTAAGCGAAGTTTTTCGTCTTTCGCACCGTGGTAAACATGAATCGATTATGGAACACTACGCGGGGCGCGCTGCCATCGGCCATGTTCGTTATGCGACCTGCGGTCAAGACGATCGCAGTTACGCTCAGCCGTTTGAACGTCAACATATTCACAAACACAAGTGGTTTAGCTTTTGTTTCAATGGCCAACTTGCAAACTACCAAGAATTAAAAGATAAACTGACAAGTGAAGGTGAGCATCACTTGGCTCGTGATACGGATACTGAGATCATCATGCATGAGCTCGGACGCGAATTGAGCAGCGGTCCTTCGAATCGCAACTTGATCGATGTTTTTGCTTCGGCAGCGAAGAATTTCGACGGGGCTTATTCCCTTGCATTGTTGAATGCTCGCGGCGAACTCTTGCTGGCTCGTGATCCGCTAGGGATGAAGCCGCTTTGCTATGCGGTGGATGGATCGCTATTCGCATCTGCGAGTGAAAGTGTCGCACTGTTGAATCTGGGATTCGACCGAGTGAGCATCAAATCGGTGCCGCCAGGAAGTGCCGTGTTAGTAACTCCGGAAGGAATCAAGATAGAGCAGTTTAGCGCTATAACTCGTCCAGCGCATTGCTTCTTTGAATGGATCTATTTTGCCAATGTCGCTAGCACCTTGGATGACCGGAGTGTCTATCTGTCACGGACGCGACTCGGAGAAGAGTTGGCACGAATTGAAATTGCCAGGAATCAAATCCCAATTGACGACGACACCATCGTTGTACCGGTACCGGATACTAGCAAAGCGGCGGCCGATTCCATGGCCTATCACTTGCGGGTCCCGAGCCGCGAGGGGTTAATTCGCAATCGGTATAGTGGTAGAACATTTATCGAGGGTGGTCGCGCTCGTAAGGCGAAAGCCTCGCTCAAGTACACTCCGCTGCGCGAAGTGCTTGAGGGCAAACGAGTTATCTTGGTCGAAGATTCCATTGTGCGGTCAACCACAATGAAAGTGTTATTAAACCGAATCCGGGACATGGGGGGCGCCAAGGAAATTCATGTTCGAGTAGCATGCCCTCCGATAATTGCTCCATGTTTTTACGGGATAGACATGTCGACGATTGGCGAGTTGTTTGCGCCCAAGTTTTTGGAAAACGGGATTTTGACTGAGGACGGTCAGGATAGAATGGCCAAACAATTGGGTTGCGATTCGCTTCGATATTTACCTATCGATTCGATAGCACGAGCAATTGGATTGCCGACATCTAATTTGTGTCAAGCATGTATCACAGGAAACTACCCGACACCTTGGGGTCAAAAACTGTACAGCATCGCGCAAAAGAACCATATCGCGGGAGCTTCTTTGGAGAGAACGTACGAACTCGATCCAGTTGTTTAGCAGGCTGTAAAGCGTTCGCAACCATCAATTCACTGGCAAAAACGGGAGGGTGAGGTTCCTACCGAACCATTGCAGCGCGAATGGCCCGGTAGGAACCTCGCCCTCCCGTAGCAGGAGTCGCGAGACTTCTGATCGCAATAGGATGAGACACTGAACTCTTGCGAGTTCAGCTACTGGCATATTTCAATCTGCCGCTTGAGGGCAACTGTTTTACAGTCAAGGTATTCGGATTTTCGTTGAGTTTGGTTGACGTTTAGATGTGCGCCTATCATACTCTTCAGACCCCCCTCAATCCCGGCAAAGGCGCATTATTCGTTGTTTTTAGATTATCCTCGAATATTTTCGTACCTTTTATTCTGGTCCAAGACTCAACTTAGAGCCCACGAACATGAACAAGAAAAATCGTCGCTTCACGAACCAAAAAAAAGCGATTCGCGGTCACGATCGTTTTCGCCCTCAGTTTGAGAGTTTGGAGCAACGAGTTTTGTTCGCAAACGATCCGTTCGGTGGACTTACTGCGCCCGGATTTACTACGGGCGTATTTGGTACTTGGACTCCGATTGGACCATTTAGTTCAACGAATGGTCAAGTTGAAAACATAGCCAATAAGCCTGTCGTTGGGGCTATACACGCGGTGTTGGCACACCCCACCAATCCGAATACTTTGTATGTCGGTTCGATAAACGGCGGTGTATGGAAATCGACAGATGCCACTTCGTCGCAACCGCGTTGGACACCGTTGACGGACACTATGCCGTCTCAATCAATCAGCGCACTGACATTTGATATTGCTGATGCGAACTCGAATACCATTTATGCGGGCGTTGGACGCTACAGCAGTTTTGCACAACTTGGAAACGAACGGATTGGACTGATGCGATCGACGAATGCAGGTCAGAATTGGCAAGTGGTTGATGGAGGTGGTGTTTTGAAAGGAAAAAACATTTCTGGCGTTTATGCCAATGGCAGCAACATCGTCGTCTCAGTAAACGTCGCCGATACTTTTAACCTTTCGAACGTTGGCATCTTTCGCAGCACGAATGGTGGGACCAGTTTCACTCAGATTTCGACGGGAGCATCCACTGGTCTTCCAGGCGGTGTAAGTTACGATCTGGTTGCCGATCCCTTGAATCCAAGCGTATTGTAGTCGTCAGTTGTTTTTGCTGCCACAGCTGCAGCAAATGGAGTCTATAAGTCAACGAATGCAGGGGCAGACTGGACAAAAGTTAGTACTCCCGCGATGGATACATTGATCACGAATCTCACCAGCAACTTGGAGATGTCCGCAGGACGCAACAACGAAGTTTATGCTGGGATCATCAATCGCGGTGCTGTAGTTGGCCTATTTCGATCGCCCGACAATGGATTGACGTGGGCAGCTATGGACCTGCCACAAACCAATGAAACTGGCGGAAACGTCGGTCTCAATCCCAAAGGTGGAAAGGGGCCAACCTCAGGACCTCCCGAAGTCATCGCGAGTGGCCAAGGAGATATTCACTTTTCGATTGTGGCGGACCCCACCAACGTGAATCTTGTCTATGTAGGAGGTGATCGGCAACCAATGGGATTCCAGGATCTTGGTTCATTTCCGAATGCGATCGGCGCGAATGATTTCAGCGGTCGCCTTTTTCGTGGCGATGCGAGCAGGCCTGCGGGAAGCCAATTTGTTCATTTGACGCACCGAAACAACTTGGGAGCCGCAGGCGGTGGAACAGCTAGCAACAGTTCACCGCATGCTGACTCGCGGGATATGACTTTCGACGCTAGCGGCAACTTGATCGAAGTTGACGACGGTGGAGTTTATCGCCGCACCTCGCCGCAAAACAACACTGGAGATTGGTTTTCCGTGATCGGTGACTTGCAGGTTACTGAGGCGCACGATGTTGCGTGGGATTCACTGAGCAACGTCGCGATGACGGGCAATCAGGATACGGGCTCTACGTATCAGCCTAGTACAAACGCAAAGCAATGGGTTTCGCTTTCGACTGGAGACGGAGGCGATATAGCTATCGACAACATTCAGTTGGCAGGAAGCAATCAATCAGTTCGATACTCGAGTTTTCAGAATTTAAATTTTTTAAGCCGAACCGTTTGAGATGCGTCTGGCGGATTGGTTTCAACGACATTTCCTTCGCTTCGAACGGCTGCAGGAAGCGCTGCTTTTATTCCGGCTTTCCGAACGCCAGTTGAAACCAACTCGGTCGCTGGTGGTCGATTGCTGATTCAAGGCGCGAACTCTTTGCATGAGTCATTGGATGCCGGTGCAACCTTGACTGAGATAGGAGTCAATCGCGGGTCCCTTAACGATATTTTCGCAAACGCGATTTGGTACGGCGGCACGCAAAACAACGTTGCTAATCCGGATGTAGACTGGGCAGCAAGCGGTAGCGATGTATTTCTTAGAACGACAGGCACTGGCAGTGTTGCACCAACGGCGGCTGATCCGACAACGGAGTCAATTCGCGATCTCGCTGTAAACTCTCGTGACTGGCGAAATGCTTTTGTCATTGATAAAGACCAGATTTTTCAATCGACCAACTCGGGGACTTCGTGGAGTGACATCACAGGCAATTTGTTAAGCCTTGCCAATGGTTTTGCGTTCGATCAGTTTTGTCGCAGGTGCTGTCAGTAACTTCATCGTTGTCGGTACCAATCTTGGAGTGTACGTGTCTGCCTCCACTGCGATAGGTACATGGAGCAAGCTTGGCAGTGCACTTCCAAACGTAATTGCTTTCGATATGGAATATGACACTACGGACGATATCCTCGTCGTAGGTACAATGGGACGCGGTTCTTGGAGTCTATCCAACGTCACCACCATTTTGGAATCAACAGTCGATATTGCATTAGGATTCAGCGAGACTTATATAGAGAATGGTCCTGCAGTTCGAGTTGCGCCTGCGGCCAAGGTCACAGAATCCAAGACCACAGCCTATGGTGGTACTGTGCTCACTGTCGCAATTGGAAACAATTTCCAAACGGGTGATCTTCTTGACATTGTTAGTCAAGGTACGGGTGCTGGGGAAATCTCCGTGGTTGGAACTCAAGTCGCCTTTGGCGGAACGACCATTGGAGTCTATTCAGGCCCTGGAACATCGATAAATGTAACCTTCAACTCTTCCGCAAATCGATCTGCCTTGGAGAAACTCTTAACGCGTGTTTCGTTCGTTCACTCGACAGATGATCCGTCGCCCAATCCTCGAACGGTTACTGCGTTCCTAAGCAATGGCCAGAGCGGAGTAAGCAATATTGCGACTGTTCTTGTCGATGTGCTCCCAGTCAATGACGCCCCAAGTTCAGCAGACGTCTCATTAACAGCTATTAATGAAGACACCAAGAATCCATCTGGAAGTAGTATAGGCCAATTAGTCGGATCAACTTTTCAGGATCCAGATCGCGGCAGCTCATTGTCTGGAATAGCCGTTACCGCCAACGCTGCGTCGATCGCAAGCGGACTGTGGCAATACTCTCTAGATGCCGTGACTTGGCTGTCGGTTGGAAGTGTTTCACAAACTGCTAGCTTGGTGCTTTCGTCGTCGACACGGATTCGATTTCTGTCTGCAAAAGACTATTTTGGACGACCAACCGAGCTGAAGTATCGAGCTCTCGACGATTCCTATTCTGGATTATTTACGACAACGGTACCTTCGATTCTCGATGTTTCGAACCCAACCGCAATTGGGCCAGTGTCATTGGCTGACACAAGTATCGGCATTCAAATCCTGCCCGTCAACGATGCACCGATAACAACTGTTCCGAGTCAATCGGCGAGCGTCACACAGGACCAGCCACTGAGTTTTGCGATCCAAGTTGGCTGGTTTACCGACGTGGACGACGCGAACTTAGCACTAAGCACCAGATCAGCCAGCGGTGCAAACTTACCGTCTTGGTTGACTTTAAATAAGCAAACAAGACAACTAACCGGGACGCCAACGAACGACGACGTCGGCAACTACAATCTAGTCATTCAAGCCACTGACGCTGGAGGCTTGTTCACGACCCTTCAGCTACAATTGTCGGTGATCAACGTCAATGATGCTCCGACCAATATTGAACTCGTTGGCAATTCCGTTTGTGAAAACGATTTTGGTGTGTTTATTGGAACCCTCTTCGGAACGGACATCGATAGAAGCGATCAGTTTACGTGGCGAGTGCTCGATTCTCGGTTCGCGGTTCAAGATAACCTACTTTTCTTGGCTCCAGGCAGCAGACTTAATTACGAAGCCACTCCACGGATCGATTTGCAGATCCAAGTAACAGATAGCGGTACTCCGCCCTTGTCGCTTACATTGATAAAGACCATTGACATTCTCGACGTCAATGAATTTTCTCCGTCGCTAAAGGCGACTTTATTTAGGATTAGCGAATCGACACCCGCATCAACTGAAATCGGGTTCTTGACTGCGCCGGACGCCGATACGGCCAATAAAGTGCGTTTCCGATTTAAAGGAGAGCCGCCCACTTTGTTTTCGGTTGACGGAAACACGGGTCGAGTTGCTCTCAAAGCAGACGCTACTTTAGATCACGAATCTGTTTCATCCTATCAGTTCTTCGTGGAAGCATACGACGACGGACTTCCAGAACTTGGAACGACCGCGTCTGTCAATGTAACCGTAACGGACTTTAACGAATTCGACCCACAAATTACCAATAGTGCTATTTCGGTTTCGGAACGTCAAGTTGCACAGGTTCCGTTTGCGAAACTCATCGGCACCGATGGTGATACAAGCCAGACGGTTCGATTTTTCTTGCCTACCAATGAAACCCGTTTTTCCGTTAACTCCGACACAGGTGAACTGTTTCTTAATCGTAACGGCATCTTTGACTTCGAGACGAGTTCAATGGACTCGATCGTGGTAATTGCCCGGGACAGTGGAACGCCAGCGCGTAGCGTTCAACGCACATTGACTCTATTGATCCAGGACGCCAATGATCCACCCACGGCAGCTGTTGTTGCAAACCCAAGCGTATTGTCCAACGTTGCTGGCTTGGATCTTGGCAAGATATCGATCGCGGATCAAGACCTGGCGCAGCTTTATACGATCGTTTCGAGTGACGATCGATTTGTGGTCGTCGACGGCAGCCTTGTTGTCGCGCCTGGAAAAAGCCCTAGCGAAACGGATGCACTTCGCATCAGTGTTCCAATCGTAGCGACTGAAGTTGGAGCTGATGGTAGGTCATATCCCCTGAATGTAGAACTCAATCGAATTCCAAACGCAAAACCTTGGCAAAATCGGCTGAACCCACTGGACGTGAACCGAATCGATGGTGTCGATCCACTCGATGTGCTAGCCATCATCAACGCTCTTAACAATGGGGAAGGTGCACGTTTGCCATTTCCAAGACCAGCTAATAGTCTTAGTTTGCCGGACTACGACGTAGACGGAGACGGAACCATCAACCCACTAGATGTTCTTGCAATCATTAACTTCTTAAACAAGAAATCCAACGGAGAAGGCGAGGACTCGCCGGCTGCTCCAATCTCAGAAGCAATCGACCATAACGCATGGCTTGCGGCATACACGCAGATCGAGGAAGAATCTTTATCTGCACGTCGACGACGGGGCTAGTGCTTAGTTCGACTGTACTGAGGGTGGCACGCCCTGAGGTACGTTCGGGCGTGTGAAGTGTCAATTGCGTTGAGCCTCAAATCCACGCCCATCGCTATTGCTCTGAGTGGCTGTGATTTTTTTGATCCGAAGAAAGATAGGGGTAGGAAAGCCGCATTGAGTTGCGGCTCCCCTCCCTCCGAACCGTACAGGCGGTT
>JAYTVL010000276.1:0-20665 GCA_043744075.1 Pirellula sp.
ACGTTGCCTCAAAAACCAAAGGTTTTTGAACTGCGGACGTCACACGGAGTGTGACGGGTACTATAAAATCACAGCCTCTGAGCGTGCCACCCGGTCCCCTGGCATATTCCGGTCTGCCGCTCGCCTAAAAACACTTTACTTTTAGCTTGGCAGTTTCAGTAACTCCTTTGCTTCGCTTAGGCCTGCGGCAGGGAATCCATATTCACTCGCCGAGACACGTGCCAACGCAACCACATGGCGCCAGCGAACGGACGGTCGCGTTGTTTCAAATTCTTCCATGACCGTGCGATAGAACTTCTCCGCATGCAAGGCTCCTTCTTCGCTGACTGCAAATTGCAACAACGACTGGAATGCCAGCGCAGGGTCCAAATTCGATTTCAAATAACGGTAGGCCAAAGCACTAGCTGCCAATTGATCATTGCCGCGAATAGCTTCGCCCAGGTTCCTCAGCAGTTTCTCATCTGGGACGCTTAACGCCTCTGCAGCCGTCGTGTATGACAACTCCGTCGAGCCCAACGGTCCGCTCTGTCCAGCGGTGTGGTAAGCCCCGACGATTAACGATGCGAATTGGTTGCGTGCATCAGTTACCCTGGCAATATTCCGCCATGCATTGGCTGAATCACAGGCATGAACGCCGACCGAAGCGCCATGTACACTGCCTTTCGGTTTGTCGATACTTGCCTGCTGCTCGTTTCGGCCAGGATCAAATAGCAACAAATGATTGGCAGCCAACGACAGTGCTTCACCGACCGATTCAACACTCATTCCGTCTGCCAAAGCTGATGCTACGGCCCTCGCTGCCTCATCTCGCGATCCGGTGAATACGATTTGGCTAAGCTCCAACAACTCTGCATCGGACGCAGTTCGATTGCCTGGTTTTCGCTGAAGCAATCCCAGGTCATTCAGTAAAGCTGGCAGCAACTCTCGAATGCCGGAAGGGCTCCTACCACGTGATTGCATCGATTTTTCCGAATCGACACAATAACGAACCGATTGACGCAACAATGTATGGGCATATGTCTCTCCGGCGATCCCGATCATTTTCCATGCCCGCCAAGCCAAAACGGTACGATGAACGTCGACTTCATCTTGTATCGCAAACTGAAGATGATTGAAGGCTTCGTTCGCCGGTGCCCTGGCGATGCGTGCAAAAACTTTCTCGGCTTCGTCGAAGTCAGCGTGTCTCGTTGCAGCTTGCAGCGCGTGGCCGTCTGGACGTGAGGCGTCCAACTCATCCACGTGCAACTCATGAAGCACTTCGGATTTGCGCCCACCGCACTCTTGAATTCGATTCGTGTTTCGGTAAAGCACTTTCAAGACCGGAAGAGGGCGCTCAGCTGCTGGCAACAGCTTGGACATTTCCAGCGCAGGCGCTAAAGCCATGAATGTGTGGTAGCCGTTGTAATCTTGTCCGCCAAATGATCTCGCATTGGCAAGAGCTCCGGCGATAACGAGTTCTTGCAAGTTCACTCCTTGCCGAATTCGATCAACCAACACGCGTTGAATCGATGCGATCGGGGTATCTTGCATCAAACTTACCAGCGGCTCAAGTCCACCGAAATTCAATGGAGCTTCCGCCTCGCAAGCACGCGCGGTGGTCAATCCTAATTCGATTGCAAGAGTCGATCCAATGCTGGCGACAAACATCCCACTTCCGATGTCTGCCATGAATTCACGTCGATGACGTTTCATAAACTTTCTCCTTAAGAACTGCGACGATCGCCTGCGCGAGCAAAGCGAATGACAAGCGAACCTTCCACCATCATGGCGGTTTCATGCAACCGCTGTCTATAGTTCCCACAATATTTTCTTGACTCCCGAGTTTCGCGAATTATGATGAATATCCACCCAAAACAGGCAAAAAACACCTATCGGTCCGGGAGAACACGGTAGTTTTATCATTGCCAATGAATAGGACACATCATGAAAGCCCATCTCGCCATTCGCCTTTTTTTCTGCTGTACCGCACCGGTTTTAGGGCAAGTTCTCGTCGCCACGTCGCACGCAGGAATCGTGGTTATCGGCGGAACGGTCACTGAGTCATTCTCTGCCCAACCACCCGCCACATCTTGGTCCACTACCGCCGTCGGCACCCCCTTCGGTACGGGCTCCGGCTCCATTACGGATAATGCGACTGCGGATGCATTAATCGCTAACGTGAACCTCGGTTTCGTCTCGTCACAGCTCACTTTAGGCGGCACTTCCGGCACGATCGCCGTACAAAATGAGTCGCGTTACTATACCAATGGTTTTATTGGCTTGGCACCCACTGGGGTCGATGGGAATCTCGCGTTGGTGACCCTAACCAACGGCACCGGTAACAACCTTGCCTCCCTGGCCGTCAGATACGACTTGGGAATCCAGAATGGTGACGTCCTTACGTCAGAGGAAATCGCCGGCCATCGGGTTTACTGGAGCCTGACCGGAGACGCAAACTCTTGGAATCCTATTGGTAATTTCGGCTTTCAAGGCGCTGTCGGAAACCCTGCCACGCAAACGCAAACCGTAAACTTCAATGTACCATTCTCGACGTGGGCGACTGGTACGAATGCATATATACTTTGGTTGGATGACAACGCCGTCACGAATCCAGACGGGCTCTATTCTATTGACAACGTCACTTTCACAGCGGTCCCGGAGCCGTCTGCTTGCTTGCTCGCGATTGGAGCGTTGGGAGTTATAGGTACTAAACTGCGTCGTAAAGGACGTCGCCAAGTGACAGACTGAGGCCAACGATACTTGTGCCATCAAGGATGAATGGGACCGGCCAGCGGGGCTGACCAAGTAAGGGTCGTATGTTCGGCTAGCAATCGATCGATATTATCGGAAATCTCTGCCGAAAAAGGGGAGCTCCGTCGGACTCGCATATCGATGTGTGTCAGCAGGACCTCCGAAGTCGAGGCGAGACCACCGTCACCGTCCTTAATCATGAAGTGCATCAAGTGAATCCGTTTGAGTGAACGGCCTAACATTCGAGTATGAATGGAAATCTGCTCGCCAAATCGCACTTCGATCAAATAATTGACGTACTGCTTCAGGGCAAATGACCCTGCCTGGTTGCTTACGAAGTAATCGCGGTCCATTCCGATCCGCTTAAAAATTCCTCCCATCGCGTGAGCGAATAAATGGGTATACCACATGACATTCATGTGCCCCATCGAATCCAAGTAATCTTCCGGAATCGTTGCTTGATGCGTTAGAGGGAGCTGGCGAACGTCTTGAAGGCTCACTCGAACCGGTCGAGTCTCTTCGCGTGGCGAGTTCATGAGTTGGCGGAATTCTCCGTATCGAAGTCGGAAAAATTCTTCTCGGATTTCGCTAGGCTCGTTAACAGAGGCGCGGGGGTCCATTGCGCACCGTGCCGCCGCTCAAACTCGCAGATTCGATCATGGACTTTCTTAATTCCAACGGTGTCTGCATACCACATCGGTCCTCCTCGATAAGCTGGAAATCCGTAGCCGTAAATGTAGATGATGTCGATATCGACGGCCCGCAACGCAATTCCTTCAGAAAGAATCTTCACTCCCTCGTTGATCAAAGCGTAAACGATCCGCTCCACAATCTCTTCAGATGAAATAACCCGGCGCACGATGCCAGCTTCGCGAGCGCTCTCTTCAACCAGTTGTTGCACTTCGGGATCTGGCATTGCGGCGCGACTCCCTTCGGGATAACGATACCATCCCGCTTTGGTTTTTTGTCCGTAGCGGCCTAATTCATATAGACGGTCCGCGAGCAAGGGTTGTCTAAGATCCTTGGGAATGAGATGTCGAATCCCGTTTTTGATACGCCATCCGACATCCAGTCCCGCTAAATCGGCGACAGCAAGTGGCCCGAGTGCCGCCCCAAACTCGACCATAGCCGCATCAACTTCCTCGACGCGCGCCCCTTCCTCCACTAAGAACTGTGCTTCTCGCAGATATGGCTCGAACATCCTGTTGCCGACAAAACCGTGGCAGTTGCCGACGAGCACACCGACTTTGTTCAATGTCTTGGCCAGGGCCATCGAAGTTGCGATGACGGAAGGACTCGATTCTTTTCCACGGACGATTTCCAACAGTCGCATGACATTGGCCGGGCTAAAGAAATGGTGTCCAATAACTTGCTGCGGACGACTCGTGGCAGCGGCGATGGCGTCGATATCAAGTGTCGACGTGTTCGATGCGAGAATCGCGTCAGGACGCGTGACCTTATCGAGTTCGGCAAAGACTTGCTTCTTGAGTTCCATACCTTCGAAGACGGCTTCAACAACGATGTCGGCTTCCATAAATCGGTCGTAGTTCAACGTCGGATGAATCAGCCCCATTCGCACTTCCATTTGTGCTGCGGTCATTCGGCCCTTTTGAACTGTTGCCGCATAGTTCTTGCGTATGATCGCCAGCCCGTGGTCCAGCGCCTCTTGCGTGGTTTCCTTGATAAGCACTGGGATGCCTGCGTTGGCATAATTCATGGCAATTCCACCACCCATGGTGCCTGCTCCGACTACTGCCGCTTGTCGAATCGGAAGTTTGCTTGTTTCCTTTCCGATCCCGGGAATTTTGTTTACAGCACGTTCGCCAAAGAAGACATGGATCAGAGCTTTGGATTGATCCGATAGCAGACATTCTCTAAATATTTCGGCTTCCTTTTCCATGCCTTGCGAAAACGGAAACGAAGCAGCTTCAACAGCGTCGATTGCTTTGAGTGGAGCCATGAGTCCGCGAGTTCGCTTGGCAACGGTTTCTCGGATCATTGCTAGTGCATTGGGATCGCACGGGGGAACTGCAAGATCGCTCGCCTTGCGTGGCATACAACCTTGTGCAACAACTTCTCTCGCAAATGCGATGGCTCCTGCCAACAGATCGCCTTCGATTATCCGATCCAATATGCCGGCTTTTTCAGCATCAATCGCGGACACCGGATCGCCGATCGCGCACATTTCGGCTGCCTTGATCAAGCCCGCAAGGCGCGGTAGTCGCTGGGTAGCACCGGCGCCCGGGATAAGTCCTAATTTTACTTCGGGCTGTCCGACTTGAGCCGATGAAACGGCCACTCGATAGTGACAACACAGCGCGGTCTCCAATCCGCCACCTAAAGCTGTTCCATGAATCGCCGCAATTACTGGCTTGGAACAATCTTCGAGAGAGGGAAACATCGATCGCATTCCAGCATCTACGCCCTTTGCACCAGATGCGAGTTTGCCAAAATCCTTGATGTCCGCACCGGCGATAAAGGTACGTCCACTGCCAATCAAAACAACCGCTTTGACAGATGCGTCGGCACAACACTCTCGAAGTGCCGCTTCGATTCCTTCGGGCACTCCAGGGCTCAGCGCATTGACGGGCGGATTATTGATTGTGATAACGCCAATGTCGCCATCGCGAGTTAATGTTACGAGTTCACTCACAAGTATTTTCCTTTTCAGTTTTCAGTTTTCAGTTTTCAGTTTTCAGTTTTCAGTTTTCAGTTTTCAGTTTTCAGTTTTCAGTGTTCCTGAAAACTGAAAACTGAAAAGTAAATCACTATTTCAATCGCATCGTTCAAATAGGCCCGCGGCGCCTTGGCCGCCACCGATACACATGCACACAACTCCATAGCGACTCTTACGGCGAACCATTTCGTTTGCCAGCGTGCCAACTAATCGCGATCCAGTCATACCAAACGGATGACCAATTGCAATCGATCCACCATTTACATTCAACTTGTCAGGATCGATCCCAAGCCAGTCTCGGCAATAGACGACTTGTACCGCGAACGCTTCATTCAATTCCCAAAGGTCAATGTCGGAGACTTTTAAACCATGACGCCTGAGCAATTTGGGAACAGCATAGATTGGGCCGATACCCATTTCATCCGGTTCACAGCCTGCGACGGCGAAACCACGGAAGGCTACCTTGGCCTTGATGCCAAGTGCATCTGCTCGCTGGCGATCCATCAGCAAAGTCGCCGAAGCACCGTCTGACATTTGGGATGCATTTCCGGCAGTTACGCTCCCTTGTCCGCTGTTTGGGTCGAAATAGGGTTTGAGCGCAGCTAGCCCCTCAAGCGTTGTATCGGCACGATTGCATTCATCCGTTTCGAGCAAGTGTTCTTCTTGGCCCACGACTGCGCCGGTTTTCTTGTCCAAAAGAGCTCGCGTCACTTGCATCGGAGCGAGTTCTTCTCTGAAAAAACCAGACTTCTGGGCGATCGCAGTTCGCAATTGGCTGGACAAGGCATATTCATCTTGTACTTCACGGCTGATCTTGTACCGTTTCGCTGCGACTTCTGCGGTGTCTCCCATCACCATATAGATACCCGGCTTGTGCTCGAATACCCATGGATTGATTGTTTTCTTAGGATCAATTTGCAAGCTGAACATTGCAGTGATACTCTCTACACCGCCACCTATACACGCGCTAGCTCCTTCGTGAACAATTTCGTGAGCGGCCATGGCGATCGCTTGCAAGCCAGACGAGCAGAATCGATTTAGGGTGATGCCAGCAACGCTGATCGGTAATCCAGCGCGAACGGCGGCTACACGGGCCACGTTCATTCCCTGTGGTCCATTTGGGTCAGCGCATCCCATTACTACGTCCTCGATTTCCGCTGGATCAAGCTGTGGCGTCTTTCGAAGAACGTCCTTTATACAGTGGGCCGCTTGATCGTCGGGTCGTGTCATGTTCAACGAGCCACGGAACGATTTTGCAAGCGGAGTTCGGGAACTGGCGACGACGACAGCTTCTCTCATTAAATCTTTTCTCCAAGTTGAAAATTGGTAAGTCGAGTCAAATCCGTCTGGTATCGACTAAAGGCTAATATAAAAAATGGAATAGACAACAGACCTGCTTGGGCGGTGATGAAAATCCCCCAAGTATAGCTTTTCAGGTACCCCGTTAGCAATGCGGCGGTGATCGAACCCAACGATGCGCCGAAAATATTCAATCCGATCATTAGCAGCGCAACGGTCGTGCCTCGCAATCGAACTGGGCTCAATTCCTGAACAGTCGCTAGTACTGGACCATACATGATCGTGATCAATATGCAACCAATACAATAGCAGACTCCAAGTCCCACATAATTCTCACCTGGCAGAAATCGAGCTGCAATCGCAAAAGGGGCGATGGCCAACTGCGAAACGACTATCGCCAACACTCTGCCACCGCTTCGACGTCTGTTGAATATGTCCCCTAGCCAGCCTCCCAAGATATTTCCAGCTGAGCCACCGACGAGCAACATGCAGCCAATGAAGATTGGAGAACCTGACTTTGTGAAACCGCGATCTGCGTTCAACCATGAAGAATCGAGCCAAGTTGCGCCAACGCCAATGTTGATGATCACCGCTCCCAACATCGTCCATGCCAAGGCCGGAGTTCGACGCAATGCCTCCAATGTTTCGATGAGCGAAGAAAAAAAAGACCTCGTTACTGTTTTCTGGCCTTGGTCTGCCATCGGTACATGTTCCGTCGCTCCGCGTCGAGGATCTTTGACCAACATTAAAACACCGACCATCAATAAACCGATCAAACCCAGCCCCATGAAACAGCCTCGCCATCCAATCCATGGAATCGGCCAAAGCATATTTGGGATGATCAAAGAAAAACTTGCTCCAAGCGGAACTCCTAAATAATAGATTCCGGACGCCAACGATCGCTGTCGCGGACGAAAAATATCAGCCAGGATGGCAACAGCCGCTGGCGTCAAAGTCGCTTCTCCAAAAGCGACAAAGATGCGAGCGAACGCCAGTTGCCAAAAGTCTTGAGCCAAACCACTGGCCGCAGTCGCACCGCTCCAAATGAGTAACCCCGCAGCGATCAATCGAGGACGATGCATGCGGTCGGCTAGCGTACCTAAATACAATCCGGCGACTGAGTAGACGACGGAAAAAGCATAGCCAGCCAACCATTGGTTCTGAAGGATTGTAAGATGCAGAACTGGATCTTCGCGAAGGGGGATCTGTAAACTAGTAATCAATTGTCGATCCACGAAATTGATTACATTGAGCGACGTCAGCAAAGCCAGCAACTGCCAAGCCGATGGCGGGACCGAGTCCTGGCTTGATGACGACATTATACGGATACCAATCTAATTGAGCTGTTCACCGAACACGGTTCGGAAACCAATTTACCGACCGGACGGTAGGCTCGCAAGTCCATGCTTGTGCGCCCTTATGCCGAACTTCATGGTAACTCTTCCTGAGCCAATGACTTCATTATCTTTCTTGCGAGCAACTCATTTACCTCGCGATGTCTCGGCACGGGCTCGGACTTTCCGTTCTTTGGGTTTTGATAGATATCGTGCTTTGCTCCGTTGCGCAAAAGGACACATCCCATACGCACAAGTTCAGCAACCAAATCATGGCGTTTCATGCTACCTCAAGTTCTTCGACTTTCCTGATGCCGGGAATATCTTCGATTGAGAACATCGTGTAGAGGTCGCGCAGGTGCTCCTTGAGATCTTCTAAATTATCGCCTTGTGTCCAATGATCTGGGTGTGAATTCAAATAGCCTAGGTATCTGCCGTCCGATTCTTTCCAATACGTAATCTTGGTTTTCATGACAAATGAACCTTAAACATTGAATGACGAATATCGTTCCGTATTTTTGGTTTGAGTCGAATGCAAGTTCATGCTTTCTGACTACATTCTAGATTCTAGTCTCCGCAATCAGCCTGGCTCACGTTGGTTGCCCATCCTTGAGGTTCAAGGCTTCAGTTGCTTTTGAAAATAGCCGAGCATGGCCTTGTCCGATTTCTCAGCGTCCGCCCCTTTGAAACCATGTCCAGCCCCCTCCATCGTTAGCAATTCCGCTTCAACACCCGCGGCTTTCATTTTGTCTACGATCCAAACCGCTTGTTCGTGGGCAACGTATTTGTCTTCTGTTCCATGAATGCACAGTGTGGGGGCTGCGTCCGGTGTTACCCAATAAAGAGGACTGCCAACAATATGACGCTGACGATGTGTTTCGAGATTTCCTCCAAACCATAACGGCAGAACCTCGTGAGCGTCGACGCTCTTTCCATACGATCTCGTGAAATCGCTTGGTCCGTAGACATTGACCACGCACGCTACTCGGCTTGACTGCTCAGCGTTGCCCCCAGTGCCTTCAAACTCCGGTACATTGGCTGTTACTCCTAAGAATTGTGCCAAGTGACCACCTGCGCTGCCTCCGGTAACACCAATTTTGGCAGGATCGATATTGTATTTGGCGGCATTGGCACGAAGCCAACGAACGGCTGCCTTGCAATCGTGTACGGCCGCAGGAAACTGATGCTTGGGCGCCAAGCGATAGGTGATTGTGACAGCAACAAAGCCGTTTGACGCCAATTTCTTACATTGATTATCATAACTCTCTCGCTTGCCGGCGCGGAACCCACCACCGTGAATGCACAAAATAGCCGGTCGCATACCACTATCTGGTTTTGGACGAGCCATGTTTAGCGCCAACGCTTCACCGTTAGGAGTCGAGTAGACAATTCCTTCTTCCCAGATCAAACTATCAGGCTCCGTTTGTGCCGCGATTGTTGTACTGAAACAGGTAAGCGAGAGGAGAAATCCAAGGCAGGAAATTAAGTGCAATTTGCGGATCAAAATAGGTCTCCCAGAGAGTATGGCGGGTGTTCCAAAACATGGATTCTATCATGTCCGAAACGTTGGGTAACTAGGCAAAACAGGACGGCCCGCAACATTATGAAAACCTCCGTCATTACACTCATCGCATTGGCTACATTATTAACGAGTGTCAGCGCACTTGCCCAAGATCCGCCAGCAGACTGGGCACTTGAAACAAAGGATGCGAAGTGGACGCCTAGGGATTCACAGGGAGAATTCGTATTTCGCGATCGAATTTGGATTCTGGGTGGATGGTTCAATTCCAACGAAGCACCGCCGCGCGATGTTTGGTCGTCTGCAGATGGACGCCAATGGAATCGCGTCACAGAAAAAGCACCGTGGCTTCACAGCGATCTTCCGATGAGTGCCGTCTTTAAAGATCGTATGTGGATGATGGGTGGCTGGTACAATGGCCGAATGCCCGGGCATTCGGCCAGCAATGCGGTTTGGTCATCGCTTGACGGAATCAGCTGGGAGCAAGTCACTCCTGCAGCTGGATGGTCACCGCGGATCGCTGCTGGGATCGTCGAGTATCGCGGGCGACTTTGGATGCTAGGCGGTACTGAGGATTATTACTTTGGGGATGACAAGAGCCTCAAGAATGACGTTTGGTCATCGGCTGATGGCAAAGCGTGGGATCTCGTCGTTGCAAACGCAGCTTGGTCGCCGCGAGCATACCATCAGACTGTAGTTTTGAACGACAAAATCTACCTGCTTGGAGGTGGTAATTACGTTCCAACTCACACCGCGAAGAATGACGTGTGGTCCTCCAGTGATGGAGTGAGTTGGACATGCGAAACGGAGTCCGCTCCGTGGGAGCCTCGCCTGTGGTTCTCGGCGGCGGTTTATAGGGATCGCATTTGGGTGCTGGGAGGTTGGTCGAAAGAGAAGGACAACTTTGGTGATGTTTGGCACAGCCCTGATGGCAAAGCGTGGCAGCGACTTGAAACCAAAAACTGCTGGAAAGCGCGGCATGAACATTCGGTATTCGTTCACAAAGACAAGCTATGGATCGCGGGCGGTCATGCCCGACCACTATCGAATGAATTGTGGTCCTTGACCCTGCCCAAGGATTGGAATCCGTGACAGCCCTTTCGTTCGGGGCATATTTCAACACTTTCCGCCCGCCGCTACGCGGGTCAAACAATTCGCAAACTTGAAGCTCATGTTTAACCGATCGAAGCGATTAGCGGAGATCGCGGGCGTTGGATTTATCTGTAGTATGCTTCAATGCAGTCGTTCTCTATCTACTGCAGTCGTTTCAAGAACTCGGCATGCTCGGGTGTATCCAATCCAATTCGTAATGCTTTGAGCAAACTTTTTCCATCGAGCGCAATAAATGCAACCGGATCAAACCACAATCCTGGAAACGTTTCCGAATGAAAATAACCGTCCAGCTGTGGTTCTAACTCCTCAAAACGACCTGACCGATTGACGAACCAAATGACTCTATTTTGACGCAACGCAATGACCAAATACTCTTTAACACCCGCTCGTTCGTAGTCTCGTTTCTTGCTGTGCAAATCAATCGATTCTGAACTTGAAGCAACTTCGCCGACAAACTCTGGGGCACCTTCCAAGTAATCATCGGGCGTGAAACGCGATTGCCCACCTTTGTCGGGAACAATTATGAGGCATGCATCCGGTTGTGGCTCACTCTCATCGCTTAATATATTCGTCGCATTATCATAGCCCTCGACGCCAGGCGTCTCGTCCTCATAGTACCGCAACCAGTGCATCAAAAGGTTATGTGAACGACCGTGGGAACGTTTGAGCGACGTTTGCATATAAACTATTCCTCCAATCAATTCGGCTTTGACGCTTTCTGGCATCTGCTCATATCGTGTGTGAAATTCCCGTTGACTAATATGATCCCCAGTTTCGAATAGTAAAACTGCAGAACGTGAAACAGAAGTCTCTGAAGTCGACCGATCAGCGAAAATAGGATGCGAATTCATGGATAAATGCTTTGATTCGAATGATGGATGACCAAGAGGAGTAATTCATTGTAGAACGATTCTCAAAAACTTCCAGCGGAAGCGAAACGCAGAATGGATGGCGTTAATTAGCTCGACATACTCAGTCGCGGTCTTGAAGGTTGACTTTACTAACAAGGCATCGGGCCATTCATCGTTTGGCCAAGGAGCCCGCGCAGCAATTCAATCGTGAATCCAACCAACTTGTTTGTCGCTAATTCGTTTGCTACCGTTCGGTGGTTGTCCGACCGATCGTCAATCTTTTGCGTCCCCTATGCTGTGAACTTTACGTGAGACTGCCCCCCATTTCGGCGGAATTTTTCTGTGCGAAAAACAGCTTTTTCAAAAAATCTCAAAATAAATGTCGCAAAGGTCTATCGAGTAGCGTTTCTATAGATAGGGGGATTCACTTCATCAACAACTATCGTTCGACTTCGCCGAAAAGCGCGCCGGCAATTCGATACCGAATGGATCAAAGGTCGACTTAGATGGAAAAAGATTATCAATTCGACATCGATGTTTTTTCAAAGGAAAATTTGAGTCGTGTCACAGCAATCATGACTACGAAGGGTCGCGGACAAACCTGGGACTTCTATGATCCGGAGGACTTAGCGAATCAAGCTTTAGTGGCCCTTGAAAAATACGTCAGAAAGCATCCTGGCATCCGTCGGAAAAAACGTTCGATTTACAAAATGCTTTCGACCATAACCAAGCGCATTTGGATTAGGGAGGTTCGACGGGAAAAACAAAAAAGAAATTTGGTCGGGAGCGGATCTACTCGCGTGTCGTTGTTCACCGAGCTTTTAAATCAAATAGTGGACTCAAGACTCGATAGCGAAATCGCCTTGCAGGAAGAGCTCGACGAAATCAAGCGTCTCTTGACTTCGCGACAAATGCGGATTGTCCTAATGCGTTTGGAGGCACGATCCATTTCGGAGATTTCATCATGCCTGAACGTCAGCGAATCGACAATCGATAAAGAAAACACGGCCATAAAAAACGTACTCAAGCAGAGGATAAATCAACGAGCAACAAGCAACGAGCAACGAGCAACGAGCAACGAGCAACGAGCAACGAGCAACGAGCAACGAGCAACGAGCAACGAGCAACGAAGGTGCAACCCGACTTTAAAAAAATGTTTCCCGTTTTCGGAAAATTCATTACGCTTTTGACGCGATTTTCGCTACATAGATAGTAGAGGGACTTACCAGCGGGGAGCCGAATTTTTTCGACCTGTACGATTGAAATCGGAAAGCTAGCTTTTCCCTTTAGGCGAGGGCAGTTTGAAATCTACCTGTAAATTGGGTGGCACGCTCTGTGGAACGAAGGGCGTGTGAAGTGTCAATTGCGCTGGACTTCAAATCCACGCCCTTCGCTATCGCTCAGGGCGTGCCACCCGGTTGAACTAGGTTTTGGCTTATTGATAACTTTAATCGTACAGGTCGAATTTTTTTGTGTCCTGCACGCGTCATCGTAACTGGTTTTCGCATGGCGCCGATTGATTGTTTCGTCAGTGAGCCACATTGGATGCTCATTTGAAGCATAAGGAATTTAGAAGTGGTATTCAAAAACAAAAGGCGGTAACCAATGAATCGAAGAAAAACACAGGGGCGGAAAACCACTTTGCCATGCAAAATACGACACTTATTGCATACCTTGAAGACAAGGGTTTCGCGAATAATATGCTGGTGCTCGTTAATCCTAGCTCCCACGATGACGTTTGCGGGAAGTCTGAACAACGAAGACAATATAAACAAAACTAACTCTAATCCATGCGTCAAAATACAATACGGAAAGTATTCGTACGCAGTTGATATTGGAATCGTCACAGCGCGTGAATCGCACAATTCGGAGCTTCGACTCATAAATCAAACTTCACGCATTTTGAAGGTCAGCTCATTGAAGACGTCATGCGGCTGCGTTGCCGCCAAGCTTACGTCTGATTCAGTACTTCCGGCGCAAGAAATCAGCGTGAATTTGAGAATATTACACGAAGCCGGAAAATTTCAAAAATCAGTCACATTAGATTTCGGCGAAAAGGAGTCACCCGTAACCTTGCTGCTTTCCGGAGAAGCAATGGAGAGATTTCGATCTGACCCTTCAGTTGTTTTCCTTTCAGCAAAGCAACCCAATCTCGATGTAGTCATGGTTCCCCAATTTGAAAATTCTCTTCGTGGTGCTTCAGCAGTTAGTCTAGGCGATTTGATTCAGGTTGCGGTTAAGGAAGCATCGTTGAACAAACTGGTTTTGAATCTAGCCATTCGTAACCCAAAAGATTTTTTCTGGCGCGGTGCAAATACAATGTCTGAACCCATCGAAATTATTGCTGGCGGAAGGAAGTATCTTACTCATATACGTGTCGATTCTGCAGTCGAATCAAGTGTCTTTCCTAGAAACGTGTCAATAAACTCTTCTAATCCAACAACCCAGTTGACAGTTTTTCGACGTTCCAACGTTAATCCAAAGGAAAAAATTAGGTTACGTATTGGGGATGATGTTGCGGCGTTGGGTGTGCTAAAGAACAAAAAAGAGTCGTCTTCACTGTCACGTTTTGAGATTTCAATCGTGGCAACAATGGTACAAAAGGATATCGCGGAGGCGATCGTTGAGGAAAGTGATGACGGTGAG
The DNA here is from genome assembly GCA_043744075.1 of Pirellula sp. GTDB lineage: Bacteria > Planctomycetota > Planctomycetia > Pirellulales > Pirellulaceae > JBKCUI01. Next base: position 14,170 of record JAYTVL010000276.1, read on the forward strand.
ACTTGGACGGAAATTGGCGTCGTGCTTTGTAGTAATCGCTAGGTGTGTTTCTTCTCAGGGAGTTTTTTATGAGCAAACGAATTTGTTGGTTTGGGTTGTTTTTGTGCGTCATCGCTGTTGGTGTGCACGTCGGATCGAAAGGTGTCGTAGGATGTTCTTTCTATGACGGAGGCACCGGAGGCTGTAATCAGACTGCTAGTGTGGTGGTCTGTGGAGGTGTTCCGAACGGCGCAGTAGCGGGCAACAATTGTGGCGTCCAAACGCACAGGTACTCGTCGCCTTCCTGGAGTTCAACGTCACAAATTATTGGATTTCCAGGCGATCCGGAAACTGGTTACGAGATCGAATGGTTTATAGTATATACTTGCACCGAGCGATACGATTGTTTAGTGCAGGTAGACATGATTACAGGTAAACTTGTTTGCACGATTGATCCACCATCGCTCAACACTGTAAGCACCGCAACTATGGAATCGTTAAATACCGATGACCCGTGCACATGATAGGTTATTTTGTGGCGGCGATCATAACTCGGGCCATCGCTCGTCGTGGGGTCTAGCCTAAAAACCTAAACGAACCGCGGCACAAGGCAGGCGGGATTCGAAATACCCCAGGCTTGCCCTGGGGATTTGTTATGCTTTAAGGCTAATAGAGGCCGCCGATCGTGGCACCCTCTGATTATGCTTTGTCGAAAAGATTTCGAGGTCGAAATTGATTTCGACCGAAGTGTTTTGCCAAGCTGTGCTTTCACGTAGAAAAAACTGTTTGAAGGAGATAATCATGGTTTTCGCAGGTACCCGAGATAAGCAAAAAATAATTACCGTTTTGTATCTGTTGGCAATGGTTACGATAGTGTGTCGAACAGCGTTTGCTCAAAAAACAGCTGAAGAGTTATTGTCTGATTATTTCGTGAAATACGATGACTTTTACCAGGAATTTGCGTTAGCTTATCAAGGCGAATCTTGGTGCGTGCGGCCAAATAGCGTTGAAGACGAAAAACTCACAATAACGGAAGGATTTGTCATTGAGTCGGTTCCAAAAAAAATGAATTACACCTATCATCAATTCATGAACGCTACCGGCGAGCAATCAGCTTCCGTTTCAGAAGAACTATTTGTAAATGGAAAACTGTATATTAAGGCTTACTCTAATAGCTCCGCCAATTCACGCAATGGTGCTTCCGAATGGACTGAAATTGAAAATGCACCGAACACTGTGCCGAGACTGCAGCCACATGGACTTGCAATAATGAGATATTCGGAAACTGTAGGGAAAAAATCCGACCTCGCGAGATATATTCCTCAGTTTCTTCGGAACCTACGATTTTTAGAGGAAAAACCACTTTCCGGTGGACACGTGCGCGGAACATGGTGTACGGGGGATCCCAACTACCAAGTGACCGTTGATTTTTCCAATGACAACGATGGACGACCGACGCAAACAATTTGGGGCTACGCTGGTGTGAAGACAAAAGGTGTGTCACATTGCAAAACGATCACGAAATGGAAGAAGTATGGCGATGAGTTATTTGCTCCTGAAATAATTGAGTATTCAGACGTGCTTGGAACAAACAAGACGGAGGCAAAGTTCAAGTTTCAGTATTTGCCGAAGGAATTGCTCGAAAAAAAATTTCCCAAAATAAACAATGACTTCGCGAAAATACCCGGCAATGGATGGCACAAGGAAATCCGAAAATGGTTCGAGGACGAATGAACGTAGCTGTCCAATGTATAGATACTGAGGAGGAAATTGCTTGGGGATTCTTGTTCGGCGACAACTAGATTTCGGTAACAGCCGGCGGTAAAACAACACGCTAGGGAAATCTAGTTGCGCTTATACAAGACTTTGCCAGGCACTTGATCGAGACCTGCCAGTCAGGTCCGTCGCACGCATCGCCCGTGCCGACAACTGTCGGATGAGGTGAGGGCCTTGACCCTCCGAAGGATTGGAAACCGTGACCACCCTTTAGATCGGGGCGGATCGCTGCGGTGTTTATCCAGCGCCCGCGATCTCCGCTAATCGCTTCGATCGGTTAAACATGAGCTTCAAGCTTGCGATTTGTTTAACCCGCGAAGCGGCGGGCGGACATTGCTACACATGCAAGCCAGCCGTGTGACCGGTGCTCCACGCCGCTTGGAAATTGTATCCCCCAATCGGCCCGTCTAGATCAAGTATCTCGCCCGCAAAAAACAAACCCGGAGTCTTGCGGCTTTGCATGTCTTGAAAATTTACTTCACCCAGCGCAACACCACCCGCCGTTACCTCTGCTTTGGGATAGCCACGTGTACCATGAATTGGAACCGATAAAGCCTTGAGTCGATCGACCAATCCGTTTCGAACCTTCTTGGACATCTCTGCCGTATGCACTTCATTGGTCGATCCGACCATTGCAATCAAGGTAGACGCGAGTCGCTTTGGAATACGTTGGCTAAGCACATTGGTGATGGACTTGTTCGATTCTTTGGCTGCCTCTATAAACCATTGCTCGCAAGCCTCGCGCGACACGTCGGGTAGAAGATCGATCAGCAGGGCCGCGGGAATATCGCTTGTTAAGTCTGAGAAGCAGCGAGAAACATTCATAGCCGTCGGACCACTGCAACCTAAGTGAGTCCAAAGCAATCCGCCTCGCGAAGTCGATCGTTCTAGCTTCGCGATCTTTGCATCAGACCCCGTGACTCTAGCTGTTACCTCGGCGTCATCGAGCGTAATACCGCTCAATTCGTGAACCCAAGCTTCATTCGATAGTAAGGGTGTCAACGCTGGGCGGAGCGGAGTAATCGTATGGCCCATCGCTTGCGCCCATGGGTAACCGTCGCCTGTGGTTCCGCAGCCGCTGTAACTCAGTCCACCACAGGTTAAGAGTACTGAGTCGCTGATGAAATTCGCCGTCGACTGGCCTTGGAGCATTACAGAGACGTCGAAGCCACCACTAGGAGACTGCAACGGTCGGATGGACTGGACAGCGGCACCCGTGACCAAGCTGGCTCCCTCTCGTGCAAGTCGCCGCACGACCGCATCGCGAACATCGATCGCTCGATCACTTGCAGGAAATACTTTGCCGGTCTCTTCGACTTTGGTTGGAACTCCTTCTTGATCCATTTGTCTAACGACATCTTGAGGTGACAATCGGCTCAAAACGGAAAGCAAGACTCGGCCATTTTTCCCAAATGCATCGGCGATTTTTCGGCTGTCGCAGTTATGGGTAATGTTGCAACGTGTCCCGCCTGAAATCAGAATTTTGACGCCGGCTTTGTTGTTCTTTTCGAGAACCAACACTTTTCGGCCGCGCGAGGCTGCTGTGCCCGCTGCCCAAAGACCGGCTGCACCCCCACCTACAATAATGACGTCCCACCGCGTTTGCATGAATGATTCGCTATTCGATCTGCACGATTTTGGATTCGAGGGTACACTATGTCCAGTGGTTTTGGCGCCTTTCGTGAGCCAATTCCGATCAAAAGCTACCACCCAACCGCAACTATGTCGACAGAAGTAAAAAAAACAGAAGTCGGAAGCTATTTTATTTCCAACTACCCGCCCTTTTCGCAGTGGACCGGGGACGCGTTGCCCGACATTCATGCAGCCATGGAAAATCCACCTCGCAAACAGCTGTCCGCAATCGGAGAGGAACTGGAAACCCCACTCGGTCTATACTTGCATATCCCATTCTGCCGCAAGCGATGCAAATTCTGTTATTTCAAAGTTTTCACCGATGTCAACGCTGGCGAGATCGAACGTTACGTCTCGGCATTGACTCATGAGATAGAACTGGTATCGCAACAACCTGTCATGGGTGGTCGACCGATTCGATTTGTTTATTTTGGCGGCGGTACTCCAAGTTTTCTATCCGTCAAACAATTGCAGTCACTGTTCGACCGATTGCATAAAAGCATTTCTTGGGAACAAGCCGAGGAGGTAACCTTTGAATGCGAGCCAGGGACGCTCAGCGAACCCAAGGTGCACGCGCTTCGCGAACTTGGTGTTACTCGATTAAGTTTGGGTGTCGAGAACTTTTCTGACGCCATCCTTGAGGAGAATGGTCGTGCCCACCTGTCAAAAGAGATTCACAAGGCATGGGAATGGATTGTGGCCGCTGGCTTTCCAAATGTGAATATCGATTTAATTTCAGGTATGGTGGGCGAGACTTGGGACAACTGGCGAGAAAACGTTCGTCGTACGATTGAACTTTCGCCGGAAAGTGTCACGATCTATCAGATGGAATTACCGTTCAATACAGTGTATTCCAAAGGCCTATTGCAGACCCATCAAGCGGCTCCGGTTGCGGACTGGCAAACCAAGCGAGATTGGGTTCAGTATGCATTCGAAGAATTTCAAAAGTCGGGCTACAAAGTTAGCAGCGCTTATACAGTCGTCAAGGATACATCAAAAGTCAGTTTCTCTTATCGCGACAATTTGTGGCGTGGTTCGGATTTGATTGCGACAGGTATCGCCAGTTTTGGACATGTGTCTGGAGTTCACTACCAGAACGTACCTGAATGGCCTCAATACATTGGCGCTCTGCTCGACGACAACCGGCTTCCGATCGGTAGAGCCTTTGTACCGACCGAGGAACAGTCGCTCATTCGCGAGATGATCCTGCAACTGAAGCGTGGTTATCTCGATGTTGGATACTTCGAAACAAAGTTTAAGACTAATATTGTGGAGCGATGGCACAACGAGTGGAATGAGTATGTCGACGAAGGCTATGTTGTATTAAAGTCCGATGCGACCGGCCAATGCCATCGAATCGAATTGACGATCGAAGGATTGTTGCGAGTCGATGGTCTACTTACGGTGTTTTTTGAGCCGCAGTTTCGCGGAGTTCGTTACACATGAGCGAGTCGCTCACGTTCATGATGGGGGATTTCGCGGCTGAATTTCCATCGGATCGGCTATATGCAAAAAATCACATGTGGGCCATGCCCAGGGAGAAAGATGTTGTTCGCTTCGGTTTCTCTGCTTATGCAGTGAGATTGCTGCAGGATGTTTATTTTTTGGAGTTTGGCATTGAGGAAATGGCCGAGTTGAAAAACAGGCAAGAATTTGGCAACATCGAAAGCAAGAAGGCCGAGAGTGGACTTTATGCACCGATGTCCGGAAAAGTAGTTAGGATCAATGAGCAATTGCTGAAGGATCCTTCTGGAATTAACGTAGACAAATACGGCGATGGTTGGCTAATGGAAATGCAAGGCGATTCCAGCGAAATGCTTAGCCCGGCACAATACTTAGAACACTTAGCAAAAGCGTGGGATATTGCCCAAAAAACGATCAAAGGGCAAGCCAACACTTTCGAATCGAATGAGGAATAAGCAAAAATGGTTAGCGCAAATAATGGTAGTTCCGCTTCAAGTGGTTTGCTGGTTGTGGTTTCGCAAGGCCAGAGCCGCAGTCCCGAGAAGCGTACGCTGGAAGACTCCATCGCGACCATCGCTGCGAGTCTGCCGAATACAGCAAGCCTCATCGTCCCGAATTTATATGATTTGACTTCCGATAGTCTAAGCGTCCTCAAGATGAGAGAGTGGACCGGCCCTATCGTGATCTTGAGCTGGCTTTTCGATCGAGCTGGTTTTTGGGTACTCGATCGCCATGAGATACGTGGCCAGCATGGTGAGGTGCTGTTACTGAATCTGGACCTAGTCAGCGATGATGATGAAGACGAAGAAGAGTCCGTTGAAGACGAAAAGGCAGCCGATCGGGTTGCCAATATCGCGGTTCGACCATCGAGAAGAATCTATTCTATCGATATGCGGGCTGGAAACTCCGGTGAAGTATTCGCCGCTGAATTCCGACGTATCTTGAAGACCGAACAATTGGATGCGCCAAAGAAAGAGCTCTTGTCGCTTGATCGGTTTTTGAACCCGACGAATTCGACGGCGCTTTCGATGGACGGTTCCGGGCGATTGGACGGCGGCGTCAACTCAGGGGCCAACGCTCCTGTTTCGCACGAATCGCCGCTTGGTATCGTTCCATTGCGAATGGACGAGCATCCTCAACGACGTTGGTATCCGGTAATCGATTACAGCCGGTGCACCAATTGCATGGAGTGTATCGATTTCTGTTTGTTCGGTGTCTACGGAGTGGACCGAGGCGAGACCATCTTGGTGGAGCAGCCAGACAATTGCCGCAAGGGTTGTCCTGCATGCTCTCGTGTTTGCCCAGAGAACGCGATTATGTTTCCGCAGCACAAAACACCTGCCATCGCAGGTGCGCCAGTCGATGCTGGCGGATTCAAGATCGACCTCTCGAAATTGTTTGGGGCACCGGAACGGGATGAAGATCCTGCCGAAGCGGCGGCCAGAGAAAGAAACGAACAATTGATTTTGGCAGGGCGTGCTTCGGTCGATTTCAATCCATCAGGAGCAGCGTCTGCGGCTAGTGGCTCAGCGACGGCAACGGTGGAGGCAAGTGCTCCGAAACTAGAACGCAAGCCGGACGAATTAGATTCTTTATTGGATCAACTCGATGCACTGGATCTATAGTAGGTCCCGCCTGCCGGGCG
>JAYTVL010000277.1:0-5448 GCA_043744075.1 Pirellula sp.
TCCGCGGGTGCGCCGCTTCGCGGCGACCCCCGGCTACTCTCTGTAATCCCTATCGGGATACCAAGCTGCTTGCTGCTATCCCTATCGGAATAGTAGAGGAAGTATTACCGCGTGAAATGGATACACAAAAAATCGTGTCAACCCCGAATTTCTAACAAGCCAGGACTACCCATCTTTTACCGCACATTTTTTTGCCGGTTAAAGGGTCAGTAGGGATCTAAGGGTCAGTAGGGATCTAAGGGACACAGGGATCCAAGGGACACAGCACACCGTAGCGGGGCCGGCGTTTCTGAATACTGGATTGTTGATCCAAAAGATCAAACTGTGACCGTATTAGTACTGGCTTGCGATTGCTACAGCGACTACGGGCGATTTGTTTCCAATCAAATAGCATCCGGCAAGCTTCTCGATAAATTCATGATAAGCGTCGAAGCGCTTATGCAAGCCTGAATCGCTCTACCATCGCCACTGCTTTGCCAGAATCACGAATTACTCCGGTATGAGCTCTAAGCAGACAACTTTGTCTTTCCCTCTCACATAGAGCAAACCGTGCGACAAGACTGGCGGTGCCCAACTAGGCGATTGAACCAATGGTTGTCCGTCCCTGCTGTCTAATGTTTGTGCCAACTCCATTTGAGCTACGACCGTCCGTTTCTCCTTGTTCAACTCGATTAGCTGAAGCGTGCCAAATTCGCCCAACATCAACACATGCTTGTCGACCAGCAATCCAGTCATTCGGTCATGGTTGCGGATCGTCCATCGTACTTCCGGTTTCCATGACTCCGAAACATCGCTCGGCTCCTTCCATTCAAGACAACGCAGGTCTGTATCGGGCTCATTGCGGCCGCTGCTTGCGTAAATAATATTGCCATCGAGTAAGGGTGTTGACCAATGCGATCGCAGAACTTGTTCTTTGCGTCCCGAACCGTCCTTCCAAAGCTCTTCAAGTCCCGACTTAGTGAGTTTGAGCAAGACACTTCCTCGCTCGTAGGTCTCGGAGATTAGAATTCGGTTATTCCATACCACGGGTGAGGCCGCGTTGACACTCTCAAGATCATCCGCTCGCCAAGGAAAGAAAGACTCGTCGCCTCCATTGTTTGGATCGAAACTCAATAGCCCTTCACGGACAAAGGACAAACAAACATCGCCACCATGGATCTTTTGGATGATTGGAGCCGAGTAGCTGGCATGATAATTGCCAACTTTATATAATTCTGTTCCGGAAGTCTTATCGAAGGCCACCATGGCGGATCCATTCGACTTCGCAAACGAACCGCCTCCAATCATGACCAGGATTTTATCCTTGTAGATCAAGGGTGAGGCACCCACACCGAAAAAATTCTGAGGAACGCTGTAGATCTTATTCGTATCGAGCTTCCACAATTGAGAACCCTCCAGAGTTGAAAGGCAAGCCAACGTCCCTGCTACCCCCAAAACGTACACCCTATCGCCGTCCACCACGGGGCTGCATCGCGGTCCGTTGTTGTAGCCATAGGCATCGCGATATTCGACAGGTGACTCCCAATTCCAGAGAGGTTCCCCCGTCTCGGCATTCAGGCAGTTAAGCCGCTCCACATTTCCAAAGCGATCGAATTGAAACCAACGTCCATTGGCCGCTACGCCATTTCCGTAGCTCACGCCCGTATCCGCCGTCCAGACGACTTTGAGTCCAGTCGCGGGCCATTTCGTTAGAATTCCGACCTCTGGACTTCGCGAGTCATAATTGGGGCCAAGCATGCGCGGCCAATCGATTCCCGCTTTTCGTGTCCAAAGCGAACCGGCTTCCCGAACCGGTGGCGGTAACGTCGTGTCCGCCCCGCACCCGGTCGCCACGACAACCGAAAGGACCAAAATAAATGGCCGAATTGCGATCGAAAAAAGACGCATCAAGGAATACTCTATAGGTTATGGAAGATCTAATTATCACCGACCATTTGATCGTACCCGCCAGCGAATTGGAATTGGTCTTCGCGCGCAGTAGTGGCCCGGGCGGTCAAAACGTAAACAAAGTCAATACGAAGGCAACCCTCTGCTGGAATCTCGCCAACAGTTCCGTATTGTACCCAATGGCAATGGCTCGATTGAGAGCCTTGGCAGGGAACCGTCTCACGGAAGCGGGGATTCTGCAAATTACCAGCCAAGTCCATCGCGAACAGCCTCGAAATATTCAGGCCTGCAGGGAGCGTCTAAAAAATCTCATTCTGGATGCGATGAAACCGCCAACGATTAGGCGGCCAACTCAACCCACCCGCGGCTCCCAACGACGGCGTATTGCCGACAAAAAAAGCGTCGGGGAAAAGAAGCAGAACCGTTCCACCAACAACTGGGATTAGGCTTGCCGAGATGCAAACCGCAATAGCTGAGCCAACGCCGGAAATGGTTTCCTTCTACGAACGCCGAACCAGAGAGCATATCGAGCGGGTTCGTTGCTGCCTGAGGTTGATAGCCCCAACGACGGACCACGCTGAGGAACTCGTTGCTAGGGGTGACGTACACGATGCTTCTAAATTTGGTCCGGAGGAGCTCATACCGTACATATGGTTAACGGAGTTCCATCGTTGCAGACGCAACGGCGCTCCATTCCGCTATCCTGCCGGGATGGAGGCCCAGGTAGAAATGGCGATCGCACACCACATGCGATGCAATCGCCACCATCCAGAACATTTTGCCGATCCAAACGACATGTCGAAAGTGGATCTGATCGAAATGGTATGCGATTGGACAGCGATGGCGCAAGAGTTCGAACAAGACGGCGGAAGCGCGCGCGGCTGGGCAAATAAGACGATTGGATGTCGAGTACACTTCAACGAAGAGAAACGCTTTTTTGTCTACCAGATCATCGAGCAACTCGAGGAATACAGAGAATGATAGGCTTGCGTAAGTCATTGAATTAAAAACGAGCGATCCGAGAACTGGATCAAGCGTCGGTCGATTTGTCATTTGACATTGCGGATATTTTGACGAATTGCCGCAAGTACCCAAAGGACGAAGCCCCAGCCGCCTACAAGGACTTCGAAGAGGTTTTGCGCAGCGTGAAGCTGGCAGGACTAGCAACCGAAGTCGCTCGATTGAAGGCGACGTTTGTAATTAAGGATGGTGACGCAGCGGATGACTGATACGAATTGGATTGAAATCATTGGATCGCAAGGTGAGGGGGCGGGCAAATGCTCCGCTGACCGTGGCTCGCCCTTGGCCGTGGCTGACGCTGTGGCCGTGGCCGTGGCCGTGGCTGACGCTGCTAGCGTCAGAAACAGGATTTCTTGGGGTAATCGTGCATCTACCGAAGCACAATCGGACGCTAGCAGCGTCCGCCACGGGGCAGCGTCCGCCACGGGGCCTTTCTAAAGCAACGCGATGCCATCTGGCGTTACGCGGAAGAGGCGGTCGGAGATCGGGTGATCGGTGGTTGCGAAATCTTGACCGACGGCGTTTTGAAGCGTTTCCCTTTCGTTGCGATACTCGAACAACATCAACGCATCGCGGGACGGGACTGCCGCCACAATGTCCCTGCCCAAATGCTTAGCGGCAATTTCAAAGAGTTTCGGATGCAACAAATAGCTGGACGAGGCACCACCGCTCGGTTGCAATGCAGCAATTCCTGGCAATTCTTCCCTCAGCTTCATGACATGCAACTGGGGCTCAGGGTAGGCGGCCAAGTTCTCCGTCGAGACTTGCATGAGGGTCTCGAGTGAAACCCCCCATCGCTCCATATCTATGCTATTGATGAAACGAAACGTGTCCTTATTATCCAGCGCAAAGCAGATTCGCAAGTCAGCCAGCCAGGGAGCACTGATCAAAAAGGCGGATCCGCCTGTCGCACCTTTGTGCCTATTGGTCTTTTGGTTTACATCTTGGATGTACTTGTCAGGTTTGAGCAATGGTTGAATCCGATCGCGAACAGCCTCCCAAGTCTCGTGGCCTATTTCTTCGTCCCCTTTGGACAGACCAACGGTCCCTTGGATGAACTGATCGACGAGTTCATTGAACATCGTCGGATTCCGTTTGACTTGAGAAAAAAGATTGCCGATCGACAATTCAAATTTGTCCGTGACAATTTTCAATCCGTCGACTTCAATTTTGCTGTTAGGGAGCTGGGCGACGAGCGCTCGGTGGACTCGCGACATAATGCGAGCCGCTAGAAGCTCATCTTCGCGGTGGACTCGCAGGGACGAGAGCATGCGTTCGAAGAACGGTTCATAGTCTTCCTTCCTTTGGACCGAGCAGCTTGATGAGATACCAAGGATTAGGTCTGGGCAAAGCACAAACCAGCGTTGGCCCGCTTGATCTGGTTCCGGTCGATCGGCGGTGAAGTTGCGGTAAATGATGGTAGGGTCTGCGCGAACGTTGGTTGAATCCACTTTAGCAAACATGGCTGTGGCTATTTGTTCCCATTTGCCCGATTTCTCTAGGATCGACGTATCGAAGGAAACGGGAGTTCGGAATAACATCAGCCCGATCCACTTATCCGAGCCGGGAACAGAAAACTCCACGGTACCGTCTGCTTCTAGTGCGACGAGCCAATGCGCGGGGTAGTCAATTTCGAAAAGATTGTGTGGATGCTTGTAGGTCAAGTAGTGTGGCGAAGCATCGGTTGAGTTGCGTTTGTGCCGAAGATCCAATGCCGCGCGAGCCTTCTTGAGCGATTCGATTTTGTTTGCATTCTTCGTCATGTTCGCTCCCCGTGTTGTTCTATGCTTTTGCCCAATTGTAGCCGAGGGAATTCGCGCAACACAAGCGTTTAAGGATTTCTTGGTGCTATCGGACGCTAGCAGCGTCCGCCACGTGACTGACGCGGCCAGCGTCAGTACTCGATTCCATCATTCATCGACGCCGTCGTCTTTGAAAATTTCGTCTCGCGAATGCAACTGACAAAACAAGGCCCGCTTTTGCTCCGGCAGTGAATAGTCAAAACCAAGTTGCCGCAGGAAGCCATCCGAAGCGCTGATTGCCATGACTTCCAAAATCCCCTTGTCGCGAGCTCGATCGACACACGCCTTGACCAAGGCAGATCCGATCCCGTTCCCCTGGTAGCCATCGGCAACTGCTAAGCATTGAATTTCACCAAGCTTGCGAGAGTAGATTTCCACAGCAGAAAAGCCGACGAGTTTTGGTTCGCCAACTTCATTGGCAACTTCTGCGACATATCCGTTAGCCATCAACAAAATCAGTTCCGATCGCATTCGCCTGAGCAGTTTGCGCTGTTCCACGAATGGTTGCAACAAAGCTTGAATGCTGTCTAGGTCGTCAAAATGAGCTCGTCGAATCTTGAAAGGGAGCTTCGGCTTTTCTTCAGTGACTGCAGATGATTCGGACAACGTAGCTCAACCCTTGGTAAACGGTAGCGATCTTTCCAACGCTGGATTTCGGGCCAGCCTGCGTGCTAGCATTGTCGCCTTTTGCTCCGCAAAAGTAGCGATGACGGACGCTGCTTTCGCGGAGCGAAAGGCG
>JAYTVL010000278.1:0-1707 GCA_043744075.1 Pirellula sp.
CCAAGTCGTCCGAATCAAGCACCAAATAATCGGTGGGCACAGAATAGTGGAAGACACATCGAATCAAGATCGGGAAAACGACGTATGCAGCAATTCCAACAATTACAGTTACAGTTGGAAAGGGGAAGTTCGTCAAGAGGCTGTAGAACAACTCCGTCACAATGCGATCCTTATGTTTGAGTCCAACGTGATTGGCTAAATCTTCTTGTATTCCTTGAAGAACTTTACGATTATAGCGGGAGCTTCGTTTGGAAATTTGTGATCACCGGGTGAAATCAGCGTGATGACAGGTGGTCCATTTTCAGAACGATAGATCGTACCGACCAAATCACCACTCTTGTCCCAAGGTTGGCCGCTAGGTTCGCAGCCATTGAGTTTGCGAATCGCTGCAATCGTCCTCTCTTGCCACTCAAATTTCACCAGAAGATCACTCGTGCCCGCCACATGCAAAACCGGTTTGGGTTTCAGTGACTTTAACTCTTGAACGGCAACCGATGCAGATGGAGCCACTGCAGCGAAAACATCTCCTCGTTGACTCCACAGCAAATAGGTAAAACCGCCGCCGTTCGAATGACCCGTTGAATAGATGCGGCTCTCATCGACTTGGTAGTCTGATTTTAGTTTCGTCAGTACCATATCAAAGAATTTCAAGTCACGGTCTTGTTCAGCACCGGCACCATGTTGCCAGCCCGGCTTCTTGCCTTCCGGGTCCGTTAGCTTCCCAGGAGTCTTGAGGCCTTGCAGATAGACCACGATCGCCTCCGGCCAGTGCTTGTGATAGGCAAACGACCGAGCAGCCTGCTGCATGGTGCCGCCATGCCCATGAAACGCAAACACAACGGGAGTCGGTCTCGCGTTGGCCGAACTTGGCGCGTAGACCAGCCCCACACGATCCACTCCGCCAACAAACCATTTGTGCTCTACGGGAGCTGAATCCGCTGCTACCAAATTGGGAACACCGATGGTCCATGCCAAACCTACGATGAAAACAAATAAAAACAATTTCGCAAAACAAAACTTAGAGGAACACCGTGCGATCCCAAAAAAGTTCGCGTTTGAGCTAGATTCCGTCTTCTCGCAGACGATTTTTTTCCTACACAACGATGTCATATTCCTAAACCCTTTTTCATTTTCTATATTGGCGCTGCCTGACTAACGGCCTTTTCGCACCAGCCAATGTCCAAGAAATAACAAACGTCAACAACGGACCATGTAAATCTACAAAGGATCCTAACCTCGTGGTGGACGATGGACTACTGGGTGGACTACTGGGGAGGACTACTGGGGAGGACTACTGGGTGGGGGACTACTGGGTGGGGGACTACTGGGACTACTGGGGACACCACATATTTTTGGGGGGTGGTTGCGAACTGGATTGGAAATTTTTATGCTGAGGTGATTCTGTACTTTCTTGTATCGGTCATGCGAAGGAGTGTATCATGGCGAGATTGGCTCGTGCTGAAATTTTTGACCCGTCGGAGATTGTTTCCGTACCGCTTGTAATATTGGGCAGCAATTTATCTTGAGTGATTTCATCGCTGAAGAGCGAACCGCTTCGGGTCGCAACATAGGCACCGACGCTAAGCTTGGCCAACATCGCATGGAAACTGCGGCGTTCCATCGAACTTGCCATGGTCGAACTTTTGATAAGAAACGATGGGGGGAAAAACAGGAATCTTGGTCACTTTAGCATGGCACAACTCGACT
>JAYTVL010000279.1:0-5415 GCA_043744075.1 Pirellula sp.
GAGAACCGATCAAACGGCTCTTTCTTCAAGGAGCTTTTTTACATTTTATCCAACCTTTTTATTGGTCAAATCAATTTCCGGACAGACACTAGCTAGCAATTTTTATTGCGTTTCTAGAGTCATTCGAAGTCGTTGAACGATCTCGATCAGCTCCGGGTTTTTTCGCAATGGATGAAAGGCGCCGGTTTCGTTCAAGGACTTGTCGATTTTTGCAATGTCTCGAAATCCGGCATGGATTGCCGTATTAAGCATCTCGACAACGCCAGCGGTGTAAGTCGACATTAATTTCTCGCGCTCGCCGTCGGACGGAATTTTACGGTCTTTTTCTGCGATCGGGATGCAACGGGCGGTAAGTTGGGCTGCATCGACCAAAGCCGCACCGTCGCTAGCAAACTCCTTTGACAATTCGATGCAAGTTTCGAAAGCAGCAGCATGATGGCCGTCGTCGAGTTGAACAAAAGTCAATCCAACGAAATCATTTTTCAAATGTTGTCGAAAATCTGGTTCAGTCGGACTTTGCTTCAAGGCTGCTTTGTGTTCTCGCATCGCATCTCGCATCAGCGGAATGGCCTCCTCGGGTTTTTTCGATTGAAATCGAATGGTTCCCAATTGGAAGAAAGCATTGCCCAATCGATCATGATAAAGAGATACATCTGGAAACTCCGACGTCAATCGCTTCAGGATATCGCTTGCGTGCTTATATTCGATCTCGGCGTCTTGAGTTAACTGACGTTGGCTCAGAATCACTCCGCGACTATGGTGTGCGTTTGCCAATTCGTTGGCGAGCAATGGGAGTGGTTCGGCTAGCGAGGCAAGCTTTTGAATCGATTGCATGCTCGCAACATCAGCCGTCGCGAGATCACCGTCTGCTCGAAGCATGTTCGCAAAATTATTCTGGAAAATTGCTAACTCTTTTACGATATCTCGGTCACCGGGTTGTTTCTTGACTTTTTCATCGAGCAACTCGATAGCATTGGTGAATTGTCTTCGAGCCGCCGTGCGGTCTCCAGAAGCCTGGAAAATATTAGCTAGATTGTTGTAGCAGCGAGCAAGTTCTTGTGTGACGGACGGATCGGGAGATTCAGATTCTTTCAAGATGTTTCTCAGCCCTTCGATCGCTGCATTCACATCGGAGCGGGCAGTGTCGCGGTTCCCCTGTTCGGCGCGGACTAGGCCACGATTGTAAAATGATCTCGCTAATTCTTGCGACAATTCAGGACTTGGCTCACCTTGCATTAATGCTTGCTGCAGTTCAATTGCCTGATCAAAAAAGTTTTCTGCTCGACCAGCGTTGCGGCTTTGGACCAACCTACCGATATCGTTGAGGACACTCGCTAACTGTCTACGATAGCTGGTTGTCGATGGCTGTGCTTTAGCCAACGCTTGAAGCTCAGCGATCGATTGCAGATAACGATCTTCAGCCTGTTGATGATTGTCGACGATTCGATCGATCTCGGCTAAATTTCGCAAGGCGATGGCCCATTCGAATCGCAATGATTCATCGGTTGGGCGTTGCTTGAGGAACTCGTCGTAGAACGAACGAGCTTTGGCCAGGAGTTTTTGTCGAGTCTGTTCCATCTGCGGGAACTGGGCCAGCTCTTCACGGCCGACTTCGGTCAGCATCGTCGATACCGCTTGTTTGGCCACGGCTAAGTTCGACTCGGCTCGCTGGCGTTCGGAATCAGCTACATTGCGTGCGATCCGTTCGGCATTGTTTGCCGATACAAGGAAAACGAGCGAAACGGACAGGATCAAAATCGAGGCAACTGTGCAGGCGATGATGCTGCTGACGAGTGCTCGATGATGACGGGACCAACGAGCAACTCGGTTCATCACGGGTTCCACGCAAGCCGATACTGGCTCGTCAGCCAACCACCTTTCTAGATCGGTTGCAAAGCCTGCCGCCGACTCATATCGGTCTTCTGGTTTCAGAGCCATCGCTCTTAGACAAATGGCTTCGAGCGGCTTTTCAATACGCGCGTCGTGTGCGCGCGGTCGATGAAACTCTCCGCACCGGACCTGTCGCAAGACGTTTTCCAAACTTCCCTCGGTGATGGGTGCTCGACCAGTCAGTATGGCATAGAGTGTAGCGCCCAAGCTGTAGACATCGCTGGTGGCTTTCATGAGGTCCAGTCGACCAGAAGCTTGCTCAGGGCTCATGTAAGCTGGCGTTCCCATGCAGGCTCCCATTTGTGTACTGGAAGTCCCTCCGCCCGAGAGCAGCTTCAAAGGCGGTTCGTTACGGTTGGTTATCTCGATCTGATCATCGGCTTTTGCAAGTCCCCAATCGACAACTAGTGTTTCCCCGTACTTGCCAAGCATCACATTGTCAGGTTTTAGGTCGCGATGAAGAACTCCGCGACTGTGGGCATACTCCATCGCATTGCACACATCAATGAGCCGGCGCAATAGCTTTCGCAAATCGAGCTCTCTTCGGTGAGGATTGAGGTTGAGTTCCTTGTCAGCTTGAAAACGATCGATCGCATTTTGCAAACTCTCGCCACGAATAAATCGCATCGCGTAGAACGGCCGCCCGTCGGCGTACTGACCCAGACCATAGACCGGAACGATTCCAGGATGTTCCAAACAACCAGTAATTTCAGCTTCGATCAAGAAGCGACGACGGCTTTCGGCGTGATCCGCATACGACTCCTTAATCTCCTTCAAAGCCACTTCTCGACCGAGTTCCTCGTCACAAGCAACAGAAACCGTGCCTAATCCACCAGCGCTATGAGGCCGAAGAACGCGAAAGCGTAATCCACCTGCCGCCATTGGCTTTGCCAACGGCGGCGCGGCAGTAACCAAAGGGTCTGAATGCTTCTGCACCCGAGGAAGGAAGGCCATCGTTTTCGATATTTCGGCGTCCGTTATCTGATTCAAATCAACCGGAACCCCGATTGTCTGAGAAATCGAAGCCAAGCTCTCCGCAGCGTTTCCTGAATGTAACGCGATATGCTTATCGACCAAGCCAACCAGCAATCGTTGCGTATCGTCATCGATCACAGATTGTTGCAACAGAATGGTGTCGAGCGAAGAAGTCTTATCGAGCAGCCAAGCGTTCATCGCGCGAATCAGTTGGTCTCGCGTGACAAACTCCATTTGAACTGCCAAAACGCCAATCAATAAATTGCGATCTGCGGCCTTTTGGGACATCAATTGGACTCCAGCCTGTTTTTGCATCAGCGCAGGGCAACTCTAGGTCCCGTGATGCGATTCAAAAAGTATATCAAAACTCTCCTAGAGTCGGGGAGAGGACATACTATGTTTGAGTGAATCCGTTAGACTTGACACTGAAAATTACTATCGCAGCTACGGATACCAAGCAATCGAACATGCCTCCAATTCCGCAAATTGAAGTGAAGATCTACGATCAAAAGCAATTGGTCTTTTCAACCAAATTTTTTGGTCGTTTAGAAATCGGTCGCCAGCAGCCGGGCGAGCCGCGGCCTTTTCATTTGTCCAAAACTGGTTTGTTGAATCGCGTCGTTATCGCCGACCAAGAAGATAATACGATTTCTCGCCGACAAGCTGCTTTCGAACGGCTTGAAGACGGTCGATTGAACATCATGAATTTAGGTTCAGCCATGACGCTCGGGTTGTCTAATGGAACCTCGATTGGACCTGGGGGGGCGATACAATTGGACTTGCCATCGGTGATTCAAATCGGAAGCAAGGTGGTAAGACTGCTCGAAGCCGCGAACGATAACGAAAGTGATGGACACATCGAGCGACTTGCGACTCCAACGATGCTTCCGGGCCGGATGAAGGTCGCGCCTCAACTGTTTTCGAATCTGGCTTTACCCTCTGCGATGAACCAGAGGCAAGACATGGTGCTGGATTGGTTGCAAGCGATGATGAGCGTCTTCCAAAGTGCTGCCAGTTCGGAAAGATTTATCGCTGATGCAGCGGCGGCTGTAGCCAATATGGCGCACCTCGATTGTGCGGCCGTATTGCGATTTTACGAAAACCAGTGGCAGATCGACGCGTTCTATTCACCCAATGCTTCGGTCAATCAAGCAAACTGGCAGCCAAGTACGACCATTCTCAACGAAATTCTGAATGGCAAGACAACCATTCGACAACTACCCTCGACGACCGCTCAGCCAATTTATAGTCTGGCGACGGTCAGCTCGCTCGTCGCGTCGCCGATTCTCGATCAAGCAGGAGATGTAATCGGCGCTCTCTATGGAGATCGTCGAACTTCCATCGGATTGACTGGAGTAGCCATCTCCGAATTGGAGGCAAGGCTCGTAGACCTATTGGCTTGTGGCGTCTCGACGGGGTTGGCTCGACTTGAACAAGAGAAAGCGGCCGTAGCAGCTCGAGTTCAGTTCGAGCAGTTCTTTACACCCGAGTTGACGCGACAATTGGAACTCGATCCCGATTTGCTGCGCGGTCGCGATGCCGCCGTTACGCTCTTGTTCTGCGACATCCGAAAATTCAGCCACTACAGTGAGAAACTCGGCCCACAAGGAACCTTTGAATGGATCAATGACGTTATGGAGGTTCTATCAGAATGCGTGATCGCTCACGAAGGAGTCTTAGTTGACTATATCGGCGATGAATTGATTGCGATGTGGGGAGCTCCCGCGTTATGCGAGTCTCAAGCAACACTTGCTTGTCGGGCCGCGATCGATGCTGTTCAGCAACTGTCGGAATTGAATCGACGATGGCAATCCCGATTGGGAGGCGAAATGGATTTTGGAATCGGAATCAACACCGGTATGGCCCGCGTCGGAAACACCGGTTCACCGCGAAAATTCAAATACGGTCCACTCGGTAACACGGTAAATCTAGCCAGCCGCGTTCAAAGCGCTACGAAACAATTGGGCGTTCGATTTATGGTAACCGGTTCAACGGTTGCAAAACTAGATGCAACGTTTCAGGTCCGTCGACTTTGCCGAGTCCGAGTCTTCAACATTGCCGAGCCGACCGATCTGTTTGAAGTAGCAGATAGCGCAAATTCACCCTGGATTCAACACAAAGAGGCATACGCTGCGGCTCTCGAAGCTTTTGAGAGAGACGATTGCATGACAGCCATTCATCTTGCAGGCAGTCTCGTGAAGCATTTACCGAACGATGGTCCGACCTTGCTCCTCTTATCTAGAGCTATTGAACGAGCCCGCAATCAAGAATTGCCTTTCGACCCTGTCTGGTCGCTGGATCGAAAGTAGAAAATTGCGACCTGTACGATTAAAGTTATCAGCAAACCAAAACCTAGTTCAACCGGGTGGCACGCCCTGAGCGATAGCGAAGGGCGTGGATTTGAAGTCCAGTGCAATAGACACTTCACACGCCCTTCGTTCCTCAGAGCGTGCCACCCAATTTACAGGTAGATTTCAAACTGCCCGCGCCTCAAGGGAAAAGCGAGCTCTCCGATTTTTCCCATCCCAATCGTACAGTTCGAAATTTTGC
>JAYTVL010000280.1:0-5411 GCA_043744075.1 Pirellula sp.
TGCGGCTGCGGAAACTTCCGACAAATCATTATCGACGATACGAACAATCGTACCTGCTGCTACCGCACCTGCAGTGCCCGAGAAACTAAGCGTCGCTCCACTTAAGTCGAGCACACCGTTGACGATGAACTGGTCAAAGTCCGTTCCGGCAACGGCGGCTGGCGGGTTGACTTCAAAGACGACCGTGCCGGTCGGTGTGAAGTTTCCATTGATGGTCAATACACCCGGGCTGTTGCCCGGCGCGAACACACCGTTGCCATTGACATTGCCATTGATCACTCCGGAACCGCCGAGGAGTCCTGGACTGTTAACGGTCGTGTTAGTCGGAAACGCGATCGAGCCGATCGAGCCGTTGACGAGCAAGCGACCGTCGTTGACCGTTGTAACTCCTGTGTAGTTACTTGCACCAGTCAGGCTCAAGGTCCCAACGCCATTCTTGATCAGTCCACCATTGCCGGACAGGGTTCCCGCAAAGGTGCTTCCTGGATCGGTGTTGTTCACCGTCTTAACGCCGTTGGTCGTGATGGTTCCAGTGCCGTTAAAGGCCCCGTTGTTGGTGAAGGTGCCTGCTCCCGTTGTTAGCACGGAACCAGCGACAAAAGTGGTATCGCCATTGAAGCTGACATTACCACCGCCGGTCGTAATCGAGGTGCTGGATTCATTGATCGTATTGGCGAAGACGTTGATGTTACCAGCCGTTAGTCCGACTGTGCCAGGCATGGTCACTCCACCGAGTGGGCTTAGCGAAGTACCCAATGTCAGCGAACTGATGAAGTCAGGGATTGAATTGACAGCAACGGTGTCCGCTGCGTTCCCGCGATTGACCGTCAGCAGGGTACTTGGATTCGAAAAAACTACCGGCAGGAAGGTTGTTCCGGTGAGCTTAGAGGTATTGTCTCCGAGAGTTCCATTGTCAGCTAGCGTCGCAGCACTCGGGCCAGTAGGTAGATTCACTACCAAGTTGGGCATAGTGGCATCCACGATGCGCATCGAGGCGGTTGGAGATGGCACGACGGAGAAGAAATCCGCTCCGGCTTGTCCAAACAGGTTGACGGAGGTGAGATCAGCAACGCCCGTTAGGTCGCTTACAGTTACGGAATCGTCTCCGCCTATGCCGTTGATGACCATCGACTCCGCAGTACCTATGTCGAGTGCAAACGGAACCAAGTTTGTACGCTGGAAGTCGAGTCGCGTTGCATTGGCCTTAACCGTGAAGACATCGCCACCAGCAAAGGAACCGTTGACTTGCACCACGTCTGTGCCCAATCCGCCGTCGATCACATCGTTGTTGTCGCCATTGCTCCAGACGACAACGTCGTCGTTGGCCCCGCCGTCCATGGTGTCATTCCCCTGAGCGCCTACAATCGTGTCATTGCCCGCGTTACCTTGAAGCACATTTACGGCAGAGTTACCGACGAGGCTGTCAGCGGCAGTACCCCCCTTTGCGTTTTCAATGCTGCTGATACCCGCAGTACCGGTACCGGTTCCAGGACCAGCGACGAATACTCCAGTGGGAAACATTTGTCCGCGGATGAGTCCGCCAGGCGCAGCGGCCGTGTGAACGTTGAAGTAAGTGACGCCACCTAAGAATGCAGCTTCTTGGGCTACAGGCAAGCTAGGCAAAGTAACGCCGACTTGATTAAAGTCGAATCCACCCAATCCGTCCGGGACAAGCGCTCCCAAACCAAAGATCGCGGCCAAATCGATGATGATGCTGCCGTTGGTGCCCACCGGAGCACGATGGATGTGATAACCCGTAACAGCTCCAGGCAGAAGATTGCTAACATGTGCACTGATGTCAAACGTTTTTGTAACGCTGTTGTAGTTGGTTATCGATACCGTTCCAGTGGCCGTCGTGAATTGAGGAGGATTCTCCTGAATGCCTTCGACAATCCCTGAAAGCCCCGGTGCATTGCTACCTAAATTCACCGAAACAGCGGTCGTGTAAGCGCTGTAGTCAATCGTATCCGTACCGCTGCCCCCATTGATGGTTCCACCGTTGAGCGAAACGCCATTGCCTAGGGCGATAGTGTCGTCACCACCGTCAGAATTGACCGTCACTGCGGTTCCACCAGCAGTGCTATTGATGTTAATCGTATCGCCAAGCGTTCCTGTATTTAGCAACAACGATTCCATCGTTCCGTATGTAATCGTAGGAGAGCCGTTTCGTACAACAGTCGTCGAGGTCACGACGTACGAATTGGCATCCGTATCGCCTTGATCGTTGATATTAAGTACATCGGATCCGGTCTGACCATTGCCATTAAAAGTAATAGGTGCAACGATTCCATCTAACGAGTTTGCGGCCGTTCCAACATTAAACACATCATCGCCCGCATTACCATTTACGGTAATGCCTTCAACAGAATTGGTGGAGGTGCGACGGAGGTTTACAAGATCACCAGCCGATCCCAAAGAAAGATTGACCCCGCCGCGAAAAACGAAGTTGGACCTTTGGATCGTCCAACCGCCTCCCGCTGTGCCTGAAATAACACCTGGATCAGGTAAACCAAGATCGATTGTCACCGTGTCGCTGACCGCGATTCCGCTTTCGCTGATATTGAGGAGGTCTCCGGTGATTCCACCGCCGCGTGGGTCTAGGAGCAGAACCCCATCTATTGCATTAAGATTTCCGGCATTGGCAGGAGCGTCCGAAGATACGTTGTAAACGTCATCTTGACTAACACCACCGTTGATTTTTGTTGTAATTCCAGAGGTCGTTGCTTGGACATTGAACTTATTTCCGCCCGTTCCTCCGTTGACGACGAAGGGTGCAGCGCCAACCGGCGCGAATGCCGCGTCCATCGCTCGAAGCGTGATGGAATCACCACCGTTGTTCAGATTTACCGTCAGACTATTGGTCGGATTGGTGAAAGACGTGTATTCAAAAGTCGATGCGTCGATTGCCGAAGTATCAGCAAGGGCGAGCCCAAGCCCGGGGAAGTTGGCATTGGAATCGTCGCCGATCAGCACATCGGTATTCGGACCCGCTGGCAGATTGATCACCAAATCCGCAGCGGTCCCTGCCAAAGCAAGCGGCTCGATCTCGCTAAAGTTTATCTTTCCTAAACCTTGAAGTACTACATTGCCAGACTCAGGTCCGGTGTGGTTCACTGTCACGTCGGCTATCCCATCCGCAACAGTCAAACTGTATCCCTGAATCTTCAATCGATCGTCATCTCCTGCCGATTCACCTCCGGCGTAAGAAAGACCACCACTTGGAAGCGGATTACCATTGGAATAATCCACAGTAACGGTGTCGTCCCCACCACCCGCAGAAATGGCAAGAGAAGTAATCGAGTTGTATTGAATTGGTACAATCGAAGTACTTCCAACCTTTCCTGAAATCTGATTGTTGCCACCGCTGCGCGACACAGTTAAACCGTCGTTTGAGGCGCCAAGATTCACATTTAACACGCCGACATTCTGAACCGTTAGCGAGCTTGAAGTCTCGAAGTCGTTGTAGCTGATCGTCGTCGCTCCGATCGTAATCGATCCGCCGAAGCTTGGAACCAAATCAACACCCACGGGTGCAGATGCATTGGGTGAGTAGCTAGCGGAGGCTGCCCCATTTCCATCTACGATCAATGTATCGGTCCCTAGCATCCCGTCGATCTGCACGTTTACACCCAAGCTACCATCGACAACGATGCGGTCGTTTGATCCACCCGCATAAACTAAAATCGACGAGGTTAACGGAATGCTGTACGAATACGTTGTACCTCCAACGCCGGGCACAGTTATTGGCGATGTATAGGCGGAGTCTGCGAATGCTTGAATCGAGACATCAGCGTTTGCGCCATTCTTTGAAATTGTGATGATGTCATTCGCACCAGTGCCTGAGACAAAGTTGAAATTTGGGTTTCGACCAACGTTTGCATCGTTTCGCATTTGATCGTACAGTGTTTGGTTACCGTTTCTCGCTGCGAGATCATTGTAGTTGACCGGGTTTGCACCGACCGCTGGTGAGTTGTCATCACCACGAATCATCGGATATCGCGTAAAAGCGATGGATGACGTTGTGGCATTCGTATTCCGATACGACATGATTTCGGCTTGATGGAACAAATTCGTTGCCGCCGATGTCGCAGGGTTTGTAATCGAGTGTTGTAGGCCTAACAAATGGCCTGCCTCGTGTGCGATGTTATTGAGCGTGTTGTTGGAGATGCCACCTCCGCTGTAAACAACGGCGACATCATCGTGCGCATTGCTTGCAGCAGCGAGATCAGAGGTGACGCCAAGGGTTGGACTATTAGGCGAAAGACCACCACCTCCAGGGCCATAGATTTGCTGGGTCGCTCCGCCGGGGTTAACGATGAATGTACTAACAAAAATGTACGCATCCTTGAAAGCCGCTATCCCCCCGCGAAGCGTATTGATGACGTCCGTCATCGACGTTGCACCACTCACGTTTCTCCCATCAGCAGTCGTTTGGGGTGAAGCTGTTAACTCGACCACTGTTACATCTAAGGGCGCATACGCACGCTGGACGACAGCTTGCATTTGTGCGCGTTCAGTCGCAGTAAAAACCTGACTAACAATGTTTAGATTCGTCGCGGCAGCAAAACCATTTGCGCTGTCCAAGAGCTCCGTCCCCAGTATCTTGTCGCCAGGAACTCCCGAGTTAGCAACATCTCGGAATGCACCTTGAGTCGTGCTAAGCGTTCCGCCGGGGAAGTTATCGCCATAGTCAACAAAGAGATAAGCAGTCAACGCGAGACGATTCTCCAACATCTCGATATGATTCCGTCGCTTTGCCGTAATACGGCTCTTGAACTGGCGGGGTTTCAGTCTCAGCATCAATAGAATAGCCTGACACAAACTGGAACAGCATGTCCGAACCCATAGCGAGAACCCAATTTCTGGCGTCCTGAACGCCCTCTGCCACCATTCGAGTCTCTTGGCATGCCGCTCAATGAAGAAAGCCGTGCTGGCCTTTGCCTTCTCGCGAAGCGAAACCATCTTTTGCCGAATTCGGCTCATGCGGGATTGATTCTTGGAAGCAACTCTATTTAGACGACGGAATGACATGATGTAATTGAATCTCCGGATGAATCAAGAATGTAATACAAAAGGATGGAGGGAAACACAAACAGCCGCAGCACAGAAAAAGGACGAATCCGACTTTCTGCATGGTAGGTGGAATCCCAATTGTGGGGATGCGTTTCATAACTTAACGAAGGCGGCAAGCAAATCCAAGCAAAAAATCTACTTTTTCGCTAAATCTTAGCTATCGTGCCGGTTTACCACTTTATCGAATCTGAATTTGCGTTGTCGAACGCTCAAAACCTTAGAACGAATAGCCCGAACAAGGCGTTTAGAAACTACATGGCATTTTTGCGGCGTAGATGTCGAAGACCGAAACCGGCTGCTACGATTCCCAACAGGGCAATCGTCGTTGGCTCTGGAAC
>JAYTVL010000281.1:0-5407 GCA_043744075.1 Pirellula sp.
GGTCGAAGGCCCTGTGCCTGTCATTCCCGAGCGACCGAAGGGCCGCTTGCCTCGCATCGCCCGCTATATGGCCCTCGCCATTTACTATGAAGACCTCATTAGCCAAGGCCACGTCCACGATTATGCGGAGATTGCCACACTCGGTCATGTTACGCGAGCAAGGGTAACGCAGATCATGAATCTGAGACTGCTTGCGCCCGATCTCCAGGAACGGCTAATCTTATTGAATCGCGTAGTCGGGGGGCGGGATTCTTACAGCCTACGTCGATTTCAATCGATTGCGTTGGAGTCAAGCTGGAAGAATCAACGGAAACTGTGGAAACAAATGAACGAAATCGGGCAATTAGTTTCATCGTCGGTTACTGCTGGCTGATCCAGACGAACGCCCTGAGCTATCCCGAAAGGTCGTTCGAGTTCCACTACTGGATGCTGATCCAACTGAGCGTCCGCTTGAGTCGCGAAAGGTAGTGTTATTGCGAGACTGACTTGCAGTACCCAAGCTACTACCGCTCGACGAGCGGAATGTTGTGCGATCAACATTCGTTGCTGCAGTTTGAATCACTCTTCCACTTGCGTCGCGAAATGTCGTCTTACTGCCAGATGTTTCGGCGGAACCTATAGATCGACCTGAACCATCGCGGATTGAGATTCGATTACCGGATTGGCTTGCCGAGCCTTGCGTCCGACCTGACGAATCGCGGAAAGTAGTTTTGTCACCTTTCTGACCATTGAGCACTGAGTACAGATAACTGCTAGGCAATCTTTGCTTATTTTGAGCGTCGTCAGATTGAGCACGACAGTTGTCACTAACAGCCATCAATCCAAGCAAGCAAACTACGACGACAGTGCGGGCGAACATTCGGGAAATCCTTCGGTTTGCGAATCGGTATATGAAATTATGCCAATTGAAGATTCTGACTCGACTGTGTGACACGTTCGGTCATGCGATCAGGGGTATATTTGACGCAAATGCCATTCCACAAAACGAAAGCACCCGCAATCGGAAGGTCGACACACAGGTGTTGAATGCGGTGACTATGTCAATTCCGTCGGCAGTGCAACGCAGTACTGCCGAAGATATTCGTCGACCTGCTCCTTCATATCGTTTGGAATATGGAACGCCCCGCGTCGCGAGAATGGCCATCCGCCATTTTTGATTATGAGTAATGTCGATTCGGATTCACCTGTCCAACCCCAAGACTCGATCTCATGCCACGGCAAGAAGCCAATATAGTGCCAAATGCCGTTCGTCCGAACTTGCAAATTCCCTGCGGCAATCGAAGTGAAATAGATTGCCATGGGCATGCAAAGTGTCACGCCCAATACCCAGTAATACCAAGGCGTCGTGTTGAAGTCCACGCATGTCATGAGCACAATCGAGAGTGGGAGTATCGCCAAGAGAAGGAATACGAATCCACTCGTCTTCATTCGACCGCAGTCCATCAAAATCTCGCCGGCTACTCTTTTGTCGCGAAGGCAACGAATCAGCCCCACTATAAAGCCGATGGTTGAGAACACGTAAGCGACAATGATGGACGCGATCAAAAAACTTGCCTGGGACTTGGCTATTAGAAACGCAACTCCAATTGCAACTATGACGCAGCCTACGAGGCCGAATAGGTTTGCGTTGAACGATGCACGCTGCATTGCAGCGACTGTCAATTCGACTTCTTCCGCGGCAAGCATGAATCGTTTCATGGATTCTCCAGGGGCAACACTCGAACGAACGTTGCTTAACTCAGTTCGAAATTCAGCTGGCATATCGTTTTCCCAGTCGTCGTGATTTTGGTTCATTATGGATTCCTCTTCGATTCTTTGACCATCCACTCTTGCAACTTCGAACGGGCTTTATGAAGCGCCAAGCCAACTGCGTTCGTGGAAATCTCAAGTGCGAGAGCAATTTCGTCAGTGGATAATTCCTCAAAGTAAGCCAGGCAGAATACAGCAGCCTGCCGCGAGGGAAGATCGGCCACAATCGTTCTCAATCGAAGATCTTCGTCGCGCTGAACGACTTGTTCCAACGGTCCTTGCGACCGATCAAGTAGGCGAGATGCATCTAGCTCCAAATGGTCTTTCCTGCGTCTTAACGCATCTAAGGCTCGAAAGGTTACCAGTCGGAATAGAAACGCCTTTGGGCTTTGGACCCTGCCCGCCGAGAAAAACTTATATGCTTCGATAAAGACCTCTTGGAGAACGTCCTCGCAATCCTGAGTGTGCCCCAGGATTCGCCATGCAGCTTGGTAAGCTGATGGTCCGTGCTCCTTTACGATCTCTTGCCAGTTCTTCACGTCGATTCCTGATCTTGTTTGTTTCTCGCTCTACAATTAAGTCGAAGCCAGTCGGCTTCAGATTTCCCTAAATCCGAAACTTTTGTGCCGCTGCGTACTCTTTCCAAAAATGCGGCTCGCAGTCCGCCTAAGCATCGGGTAAGACCGAACACCCCTACATTCCATTTCCCTGGGATTTTGAGATTAAGTCACAAATTGAAAAAAGTCATGAGACCGCCTTGTGCCCACATGGACCCACCAATGCAGACGAAATACGGCCTTTTTAAGTCCGCAGGAAAATTCTTCCCTACAACAACTCAAGATGCCCTGTTACTTGGTCAATCTTCGACGCATCGTCAGGTCCTATAGCAAGGCAGGTTCGGGTTGCCTGTCCGTGGAATTCGGTTCGGCCGCTGTCTGTTATCAGATGAACCTCAAGTACCATTTCGGTGGCCTTGTCGTAAATAGCCATCAGCTCCTCTTCGCTGTTGCAACGAACGCATACCTTCGCAAATGATCTCATGATCCAGGTTTGCTCGTGGGGCGAAAAGTCATCAACGCAAATGGTCGCTCGGCTCTGCAACCTTCGTGTGAGAAACGACATGGATGCATGAGCCCCTTGAGCGATCTGCTTTCCTCTGCGCATTTTCAGGTCGTGTCGCATGACGATGACCTGCTTTATGTTTGGAACCTGCGGTTCTTCCATTGACTGTTTCCCTGCTTAGCTTCTGAGTATCAAATAACAACACCCGCGAGCCGGAAATGCGACTCACGGGTGTTGAGTTTCAAGTATACAGCGATTGGACCGGAGTCCAACTCGCGTTTACAGTTCGATCGCTTCAACTTCAGCGACGAATCGCTGGTTGTTGTCGGCTAGGAACGCACTGATCACGTTGAACACGGAATCACTAAAGCCACCGATGTTCATGATGTCAGCTCGCTCACAAGCCTGAACCGTCTGGTACGGCTGCAAGTCGATGTTGACTAGCTTTGGGCTTGCTTCCTTACCCGCCAGCTTGCGCTGGTTGGCAACGAAGGCTTCCCAAGCCGTCATAACACCGGTCGAACCGTGCCGTCCTGTTCCCACCCAGCTCTCGTTATCGCTAACGAGAACGATTCCCGCGAACTTGCGCTTCGCATGCTTCTGGTTGGCAGCTACCAATGGCAGCGAACAATCTGTTCCACCACCACCGTACTTCGCCAATCGCTCGGCAATGCTAAGGATCGAATCGTTTGGATCCATCTTGGCATCGTAAACTGACGTATCGAACGGAATCACAATGCTGTCCGGGTTGCGTCGCAGGATCGCCGCGGCGAACAGTGCTGCCACGTCGATGCATCGCATCTTCGAAGCTACACCACGACCGCGCGCTCCAGTAACCGCACTTTTCATCGATCCAGACGTATCCAGACCAATCACAACCGGTCCCGGCAACTCCGGTACGTTTCCACGGGCGATCTCCGCGAAAGTCACGCTGGCTGTCCGCATCTTTCACGGAGTGAAAGGCGACGTTGAACACATCGTGTCGCAGCAACGTGTTCAAGTTCATACGCAGCGCCTGCGGACCCATCTTGCGAGCCAGTGCAGCCCAAACCATTGGTCCCTTGGCAGCATCCGACAACGAGTCCCATCGGACGCTGTCGAGTCCACCAGCGATCAACGCTTGTGCTTCTTCGCTTTCCGAGTTGCGGTATGCGATCAACGACTGAACTTCGACCGGCAAGTCGGCTTCCGTTGCCGGTGCCCACTTCTCAATCGGCTTATCAGTCAACCAACCGAACATCGCTCGGCGAGCGTTATCCTTCGGCGTCGGCCGAGCCATTCGCAGGATATCCCGCAAGCTCGGATCGTTACCGATCGACGCGCTCAGCAGCTTTCCAACCGAGGCTGTGTTCAACCAGCGCTGGAAGGCTCGCTGCACGGAGCTCGACAAACCAACGCGGCCCTTTCTAGCCTTGTTCTTAAATTGGCCAGATCGAATCATCTGGAACACAGTTCGCAGAACGCGACCATTGTCGACCACGCGATCGAACACTTGGTGCATCAGCTCGGTATCACGAACCGACAGCGCGACCAGCAATGCGGCCGGCATATCCTTCATGAACGCCTTCTCACGAGCGTACAAAGCCAGCTTCGCCAAGTACTGGTTATCGTCGACCTCGTCGATCAACTTCAACACTTCGCCAAGCTGAGTTTCAGCCGTGTTATAAAACGCATTTCCGAACGTACCAGTAGCTGCAACTTGAGCCAAGGCGTGCTTCGGCTCAAGCTTGTACGCGCGGCCACCCGCTTCGTTGACCGCGTTCGCTCGTGGCAATCGGCTGGTAAGACTAGCGAATAGAGACTTGTTGGCCATCCGTGTGACCTCCTCAATAAAAACTGTTCGACGAAGGGTTGTTGAGAAAGGCCAGTATCAGTGACACTGTGCCATCTTGCTTTAAAGATGTATTCCCAACTGGCAGTCGAACGAGAATCGCAAAGTAGATTAAGCACACAGCTTACTCCGCTTCCCCTTGTTCATTCATTTCTTGGTTGCGTTTAAAGACCCGCTTCGAAGCGGGAAGTTCACTAAAATTGACTGACGAAGTAAAAATCAGACATGCTCTTACCAACTGAGCTACAGCATCCTTTCAGACACTGATGAGACTCGAACTCACGACACATGTACTCCGATTAGGCAGTCAGTCAAAAGGACTCGCCGCAACAGTTACCCATTGCGGCGAGTCGGGAAATACAACTGAGCGAATTTGTTTGTTCAGATACGAGGTTTTGGTGATGTAATCCAAACAGTCAGTTCAGTTGCCAGAGCCGATGACTGGATTCGCACCAGCATGGACCTGTTTACAAGACAGGTGCCTTTCTTAGTCGAGCCACATCGGCAATTCAGCAGGAACGCAGTGATTCGAACACTGTCCGTCGGTTTTGGAGGCCGAGTCCGCTCCCAGGCGAACATTCCTATAGCAGGCTGGAGGGGTGAGACTTGAGGCTGGAGGAAATCCAATACCTACAGCCTCACGCCTACAGCCTAATCTTCTAATTCAACTATCCAGTAGGCTTCGCTAATGAACTTGGACCAGCTCTTCACGCGATTCATTCGATCGGCATAGATCGGCTTCCACGCTGGACGCACTGGCTCCTT
>JAYTVL010000282.1:0-5407 GCA_043744075.1 Pirellula sp.
TTTGGCTTCCGTGCTTGCGGGTAAGGTGTTGTAAACTAACAACTTATACGCAGCCGGGGCCACTTTAGTTTGCATTTGCATGAATAATCCGCGCTAGCACTGGATTGGCGGCGATGAGCGAGAAGCGTCGAAAGGAACAATTATTTTCTAGGCGAGGCCTCTTGCCCAAAGACCGGGCTATCCGCTTTTCCGTCGGCGAGCACGAAGGCCAATAGATCTAGTATTTGCTCCTTGTCCAATGTGTTCAGCAGAGCAACGGGCATTATTGAGACTTGAGATGGGCTGCGTGATATGATCGACTTCCTGGAGATTTTCTGCTCCGGTGCACCAACGACGCCCGATTGAATCGTGACCGAATCTCCATCTTCTGCGACGATGTTGCCACTGACTAAGATATCGTCCTCAAGCTCAAACTTGTACTTGCGATACTTTTCATCGATGTTGCGTGAGGGCTCAATAATCTCCTGCAGAACAGCCTTGGCCTCTCCCTTGTATTTTTTGAGGGTGTCGCTTATGTTTGGACCGACTGCGAGGTTCGTGGTTGCAACGTGATTCGCTCCATGAGCATGCCCATCATGATTTGCTCCCATGCCTGGGTTGGAGGAGTGATGGCATTGTGCACATGCCAGCGTGTTAAATAGGAGCTGACCTCGGAAAAAATTGCGATTCTGAGAAACTCGATCCAGGTCTTTGTCAAAGTCGCTCAACTTCCATTCTGTGATTTTAGCCTCGACTGGAGGATTCTTAACCAGAAATTCCTTTAGGTCGTTCGTTACATACAGTACGCCGCGCATCACCAAGTGATGGCCAGGAAACGAACAAATGTATGGGTATGCACCCTCTGTCGTCGGAGCTGTAAATTCAATGACCTCTGACTGTCCATAATCGACCAGTTTGCTTGCCCAAAGGATGTCAGCGCTCTCTGGCACATATCCAACAGAAAAGCCACCGGCCCCGAGTGCAATTGCTTTCAAGCCGACATTGTCCGCCGTTCCGGGCTTTACGAGCAAGATGTTGTGCGGCATGTAGTCAACATTCGCAAAAGTAAGTTTCACTTTTTTGCCTGGCTTCACAGTGAGTTCTTTGACGTCGTACATCATTCGTTCGCGAATTGTAGCTATGCGAATCGTAGTCAGTTCAGGTGTGTCACTTAGGATTCCGGACTTCTCCGCAACAGCTTCTTTTT
Organism: Pirellula sp.; assembly: GCA_043744075.1. Lineage (GTDB taxonomy): Bacteria > Planctomycetota > Planctomycetia > Pirellulales > Pirellulaceae > JBKCUI01. Next base: position 1,187 of record JAYTVL010000282.1, read on the forward strand.
CGGCAGCGATAACGCCACCCCGCATGGTGCTTTCGACGTTGAACCATAAATGCTTTACAGTGTTTGCAGCGATTCTCGCATGGGGCTCCGGGGACTTCAAAAGATCGCCTAGCAACTCAACGTTCCTTACGTTGTGCTGCTGATGCAACCAAAGCGCTTCGAGCAAATGATGAGCATCCGTTTGTTTGTTCCTGTCGAATTGTTTGATCCATGCATTGGTTGCCGCGATGACTTCGTTTGAGTCTCGTTCGCTCAGTTCAATGCGAGTACGATGGCGAATGCTGTCTACAGGCGATTTCAAGTTATCAAGCAAAGAGGCAATCGGTTGACCGTCTATCGGCACAGGAGTCTGCAAAGGACGCCCCACTGCGGTCATTCGGTAGATTCGACCGTGCCGATGGTCACGGTTAGGGTCGCGCACGTTGTGTTGCATGTGGCCGATGATAGCATTGTGCCAGTCGGAAAAATACAACGACCCATCCGGTGCGAAAACGGCATCCGATGGGCGGAAATTTTTGTCGCCGCTCATGAGCAAGCCGCGAGATCTGTCAATCGTCGTTGAACCATCTGCGTTGATGGTCGTAACGGTCAGATCATCGCCAGCAGGTTCGCCCCAAACGGTACCGGTTTCCGTGTTGCGTTCGAGTTGATAGTGCTTGATGCCGAGGAAACCGATCACGTTGCAGATGAGGAAGTCCCCTTGCATCGATTCGGGAAAGTGCGTAGTGCTGATCACTTCGCACGCGGTTACCGGCCGAACTTCCTTCTTGAGGAGTTCGTGCATCTTAAATCCGTTACCATCCGGGCGAACTTGATATGCCTTACCGCCAGTGCCGTCAGTGGCGTAGTGGTATCCCCATGAATCAAACGCGATGCCGTGCGGATTTGGAGAATTGATGGCGTGCATCGAAATGGTAAATCGCCTGGGATCGAACCGATACATAGCAGACGCTTCAGCCCGCAATGATGGCCCCCACGGGTGCTCGTGATTGTGCACCATAAAGACTCCGCTCTGCCAATAGATCGCGCCATCCGGGCCATAGATCAAATTGTTTGCAGCGTGGTGGGTGTCCGATGAATCAAGCCCTTGCAAAAGATTGATTCGTACATCAGCCACATCGTCGCCGTCGGTATCTTTGAGGAAGAGCAACTCTGGCGTGCAAGTGACGATGACACCACCGTTCCAAAACTCAAAACCCAAAGGATTTTGTACTCGAGCGAACTCGGTTACGCGATCCGCTTTTCCGTCTTGGTTGTCGTCGTTCAGGATGAGCAAGGCATCGTTCATCTCTTTGAGCGGTTCCCACTTGGGATACGTCGGCCAGACAGCGGCCCACAATCGGCCCTTGGTGTCGAATTGCATCTGAACCGGATTTATCATCTGCGCGAACATCGATTCATCGGCGAACAGGCTGACTTCGAATCCTTTCGCGACGGCCATGTGCTTTAAGCCCTCTTCGCCGCTTATATACTCCAACTTTCCTTCCTTCATTGCGCTGGAGCTTTTGCTCCCACCACCAACATTCGAAATAACTTCAACCGGTTTTGGCACATTGCGATCGTCAACCTTGGCGTTTTTGCCGTTGGCGGCCGACCATACAAGCCGATCGCGATTCAGGGTCATAACATCGAGCATGGAAAGCTCATGCTGTAAAACAACCGCATTGGACTGACTGTTTGTAAAGGTCAAAGTAGAACGACCGCCCCACACGTCGTTTCCATCTCGAGCGCGGTAACGATTGTTCCAATGATTGTCCTTGTCCATCACGGCGGAACGAAGCGTTGCCATCGACATCGACGCGCTTACATGATGGCCGACCAAAGCGGTTGCGATGACCTCGGCGATTTGACGATTGCCATCTTCGGTCAAATGCACACCATTGATCGTCAACGGCGCATTGGCTCGCTTGTAGAGTTCCGAAGATGGATGAAACAGATCGACGAACGCAACGCCCGCCTCCTTTGCGGCCGCTTCTGTCGCCTTGGTGTAGGCTTCGAGTTCTATGTTGTGAGCTTTGCCGTCAGGCACATTCGGATTCTGCATGTTTTCGTGAGCGATGGGGCTAAACAAAACGATACGAGGGAAAGATTTCCCGTTCGCTTTGGAACCACGAGTCTTCTTCACGAACGCGACCAGCTTCTTCTGATACTCCCCTGCTTTTTCGACCCCACCATACGATTCGTTGTAGCCGAAGAATGCAAACACTACGTCCGCCTTTACATGTTGTAAGTATTCGGTCATCGACGTTGCGCCCTTGCTGCGTGGAAACGAATCGGGACGGTCGCCACTTGCGCTCATGTTTCGGAAACGAACTTGTTTGTCTCGAAGCGAGCTTTGCAACAGAGTTTCCATCCAACCGTCGTGTTGCATGCGATCTGGCAAACCGTTGCCCAAAATGGCTACGACATCCCCTTGCTGAAACGCGAATGGTGCGGGGTCGCGAAAGTCGGATTGTACGTCAGCAAGTGCAGGCTCGTTGGACTGGGAAGGCTCTTTCTTGCTGTCGGGTTTGACTATTCCGGCGGCTGTGTCCTTCGCAGACGATTTCTTTCTGGGCGAGTCGTTCTTCCGATTCCTTTCCTTTGGAATTGGTTTCTTTACATTGTTGTTTGCAGGAATAGGGGATTCAAAACCTGAATACATCGCAGGCTTAATTCCGCGAGCAAAACCGTCCCCTGCAAATGTGTTCGGCTTAAATGGTCCAACGAACGCGATGTTCGCATCTGACTTTATTAGACCTTCCATGCCCAGTGTCCAATAGCAACCGTTTACTACCATCCGGCGATAGCCGTCGTTCAGAATGTCTTCTGGCGTACCATAGAGCGTAGTAAAGACGCGACCGATTCTTCCCGAGGCGGACTTGTAAGTGCGAGTCCACTCGGAAGGCATTGGCGGTTTCGACTCATCGGCAACCGAGTCGAGGGTCATACCGTTGAGGGGCTGAGCCATCGTCAAAACTTCACCATCAACTGGTTTGCCAACGTAGCCACCCGCTTGCACCCAGATGTCTTTCACTCCGCTGAGGATTGGATGAGATTTTTTTTCGTCGACGAGGGTTATGCGAGTGCTTTGTGAATGGTTCTTTCCGTAGTGCCCTACCCACGTTTGCCCAAGCACTTGATGCCCGAAGCCGAGTTCGTAATCCTTCACTTTGGAGTCATATGAGTATTTCGAGAACGGATCGTTGGCATTCATCTTGAATGCGTGCGTCGCAGTGCGAAGTCCGACAACAGGGCCGCCGCGATTGAGGTAGTCGTCGACGTGCTTCATTTGCTCGGGAGGGAAATTCTGAAATCGCAGGAACACGACCGCTAGATCCGCGGTATCCAAAGCCTCCATGCCTGGCATATTCGAATTGCCAGCTGCGATCTCGCCACTGGCCTGGTCAATGTTGAAGAGCACCGTGCACTTGAAGCCGTGATGCTTGGCCAGGATGCGTGCAAGTTCCGGCAAAGATTCTTCCGAACGGTACTCATGATCGCCGGCTAAGAAAACGATATGCTTCCCTTTTCCTGGCCCTTGTAAGCCTTCGAAAACAAGCGGTTCTTCCGCAAACGAAGTTGGCATCAAAAAAACTACGGACGCAAGGAGAGCGAAAAGCTTACGGGTTGTCATGAGTTGATTTAACAAGAGGAAGTCAGAGTGAGAATAGCAAGCGCAAAGTTCATGCTCAGCTTAACATACAAAGGCGAGCGGCAGACTGAAAGGTACCAGGCCACCGGGTGGCACGCCCAGAGGCTGCGATTTTATAGTACCCGTCTCACTCCGTGTGACGTCCACCCGGGGGAATTTTCGAAAGAATCTCAATGACCTCTTCCTTCGACAGGACTGTTGGCAACAGTTGAGGTGTTTTTGCCCGTACCGCGTCTACCTTCAACTCCTTTCCCAATACCTTCGTATACAGAAATAAAAGAGCAGAAAATGGGATGCGTCTCGTTGAACGCCACCATGCAACTATTGCGAAAGCAATCGTTTCCGTTGGCTTTACGCCAGCTGGACGGCAACTGGCAGCTACATCTATCGCCACAACGAATCGCTCGCTGAAATCCGTCCGGCACGGCGAAGCCGTGCCGGACGGATTTCAGCGGTGGCGCAGTTCTCTCCAACCGATCCAATGGACTAACGACTCGAACATCCGGCCTTGCCAGCACGTGCGTATAGATCATCGTCGTCGCAATATCGCTATGACCAAGCAACTCTTGAATGGTCCGAATATCGGT
>JAYTVL010000283.1:0-20442 GCA_043744075.1 Pirellula sp.
ATGTAGGCGAGCCTCTCCGAGACTCGCAATTTTCAGCGTCTGCGGAGAGACGCTGCTACGTGGTTGTGCCAAGAAACTTATGCATCGGTGCTTAGTTGCAATCATTTAATTCGTTAGTCCATGTTAGCCGCAGCCAGCCAAATGGGAGAGTAGAGCGATTGTCCCAATTGCTCGGGAAACGATTGTGACAATCGTTCTACTCTGAGTGGTGCTAACCCCATTTAAGTGGCATGAGCGTCTCGCCCATGAAATCACGGGCGAGACGCCCGTGCCACGCAAGCACCTACCCCATTTTTCAATCTAGACAAAGCGCTAGCCGAATGATGTTATAATCACTTTCAGACCATTTCGTTTGTCTTGTCCAAAAAATTATGTCCCTTCCCATCGTCATCTTACCAACAGCCGAAAAATGGGATTGTCACCAGTGCGGTATCTGCTGTCGAGGCAGTTTAGTTCCGCTGTACGACGAAGACCTTGAGAGGCTCCGAAGTCAAAAATGGGACGAACATCCGGATTATCGCGACACTCCGGTTTTCGTTCGCAATCGATTCTCTAAGAAAGCATTTCGTCTCGCACAACGTGTCGACGGAAGCTGTGTTTTTTTGAATGAGAAGGGACTCTGCCGCATCCATTCGGAATTTGGTTATAAAGCCAAGCCGACGATCTGCCGAGTCTTTCCATTGCAACTGATTCCTCGCAATGCAAACGTTGCACTTACGATTCGTCGCGCTTGCCCGTCAGCGGCTGCCGATAGTGGACAACTCTTAAAACAGCATCTTCCTTTTGTTCAGCAGTTCGTTCGTGACGGTCGCTTGTCGACCAAAGCGATCAACCCTCCAGCCTTAAAGACCGGCGAATACAGAAATTGGAAAACAATTGAGCTAGTTCTCGAGACAGCATCCAAATTATTGCAGGACCAACGCTACCCGCCCGTAAGACGTTTGGTGCATACGCTTCAGTTTGCCAATCTGTTAGCGAAAGCGAAGACCAAACCGATGGAAGACAAAACGCTGATCGAACTGATCAGTACCTTGGCTCAACTGGTACCAGAAGAGTCAAAGCCATTCTTTAGCGACCGCAGTCCTCCCAGTGGTTATGCCAAGATGATTTTTCGTTCGTTTGGAATTGAATTTGCTCGGCTGCATCCGCATTTTCGTGCATTACCAACTTGGTCGCAACGCATTCAATTGATGAAGTCTTTCTATCGGTTGGTCCTAGGTCGCGGCCCGTTACCAGAGATTTCGCCACCGTTTCCGCCGGCGCAGTTTGAACATCTAGATCATCCGTTAGGTCAGCTCGGTCCATCGATTGATTTCCCGCTTTCTCGACTCATTGAAGCGACGTCGGCATCTTTTATCTATGCATTGGCGGATCGGAAAGGATGGTCGGTTGTCGAAAGCATTCGAGGACTGGTCTCGTTATTTCCGGTTGGGTTATGGCTTTTGCGATGGGTTTCCCATGGTCGTGAACCAACTTCCGAGGACATGATCCAGATCGTGGTAGCCCTCGACCGCGGCCAGGGGTTTGAGCCACTCACAGGGCAACTGCATCGTATGCGTCTTCAAATGCTCTCGTCAGGCGAACTGGAGCGGATTATTGTTTGGTATGCTCGTTAACAAATGGACGATCCAGCTGTGTTTTTTCTCGCGGAACAGCGATCTGGCGTTTGCAGTTGGGTGACCGACGATCATAATCATTCTCTTCCTGCGAACCATTTCCCTCCTGGAGTCCATTTCGATGCGATGTTTAGCCCTCTCGTTATTTTTTTGTTTTTCGGCTATTGCGGCAGCCGCAGACGGCCCAACAATGGCGCCCCCTGAGTCGAACTTGCAGTCGATTTTCAACGGCAAAGACTTCGAAGGTTGGGATGGAGATCCTAGACTTTGGAGCGTCCGGGACGGTGTGATTCACGGCGAAACGACCGCTGAAGTTCCTGCTGCAGGAAATACGTTTCTAATCTGGAAAAAGGGAACGACCAAAGACTTCGAATTGCGACTGTCGTTCCGTTGTAACGCAACAAACAATTCTGGGATTCAATACCGTTCCAAACACATCACCGATGACAAGGTGAAGAACGCATGGGTCGTTCGTGGGTACCAGCATGAACTTCGCAATGAAGTCGAATTCCCAAATACTTCCAGTTTTATCTATGACGAAGGTGGCAAGCGAGGCCGAATCTGCCAAGTGGGAGAAAAGGCATCTTGGGGAATCGATGGCAAGAAACTGGAATCCAGTTTATTCATCGATCAAGAGGGATTCAAGAAACTATTCAAGCTGAACGATTGGAATGAGGTCGTGATAATCGGCAAGGGGGCTAACATTCAGCATTACTTGAACAACCAGCTGATTCTCGACTTCACCGATAACGAACCCGAGCTTGCTCTCAAGGATGGGATTTTGGCTGTGCAGCTTCATGCTGGCAAGCCGATGTGGGCGGAGTTCAAAAACATCCGCATCAAAGAGATCAAGTAAATGGTGAGCAGTGGGCGATCGCCCACTGCTCCGTTTTTTACGTAGCATAGGCATCTTGCCTGTGAGATTCAGTCAGTGATTCTCAGGCTAGAATCGTGTGAGAATCAGTCTGTGATTCTCAGACTAGATTCAGTGATTCTCAGGCTAGAAGCCTAAGCTACTTTCTCACCTAACTTCAGAGGTATCACTATGTCTTTCTGGAATCGATTTGTAGCACTTTGTCGAATGTCTGCGGTCGTTGCATTTTTGATTTTCATACAAATAGACAAGGCTGGTATATCGCAGGAAGTCGCAAAGAAAACACCCGTAGAATTCAAATCTGCTCCTGGCTGGGTTTGGTTGGGGGACCCGGAAAATGTGACTCAAATAGTAATAAGGAAAGAATTCACGCTCGATGGCAACGCAGAACTTTCGTTTATTGCAGCCACAGCTGACAATCAATGTGATGTCTTTGTCAACGATAGGAAAGCCACGAGTTCGGATGACTGGTCTCACTTGTCGTCTGGCGATATCAATCGATTGCTTAAGCCAGGCAAAAACACTATCAGCATCTCAGCCAAGAAGGGTAGCACGGATACCAAAGGAGCAGCTTGGCGTAAGCCTGACTTCGATGATTCGACTTGGAGCAACGTTAATGTGATTGGCGTGATCGGGGATACTAAACTTCCTTGGTCCGATAGTATCAACATGGATGCCCTACGTTCGACTTTAGGCAGTGGTTCGGGCGGTGAGTTCACTCCTGAAATTGCCAAAAACGCCCAAGTGCCTCCAGGATTCAAAATTGAAAAGATCTTTCAAGTGCCTCGCGCTATGGGATCATGGGTTTCGTTGACAACAGGCCCTGATGGGTATCTCTTTGCAAGCGATCAAGGCGGAGCGGGTATTTTCAAGATCACGCCAGGTGATAAAACCAAGCCAACAAAAGTCGAGCAGTTGCCCGTAAAGTTAAGCGGCGCACATGGATTGCTTTGGGCCTTCGATTCGCTGTATGCCGTTGTCAACGGCGAAGGGTCAGGTTTACATCGATTGCGCGACACCGATGGTGATGGACGTGTCGATAGCGATGAGTTCTGCATGCCATTGCCTGGTGCTGGAGAGCATGGTCCCCATGCTGTGGTCCTAAGTCCAGATCAGAAATCGCTATTTGTCATAGCCGGTAACCACACCAAGCTACCAAAAAAAGTCGCCGGAAGCTGCATTCCACAGAATTGGAATGAGGACCATCTTTTGCCGCGACGGTGGGACGCAAACGGCCACGCAGCTGGAATTCTTGCACCCGGCGGTTGGATTTGCAACGTCGATCCCACTGGCAAGGAGTGGAACGTTTACAGTATGGGTTATCGCAATCAATACGACATCGCATTCAATCCGGATGGCGATCTGTTTACCTACGACTCCGACATGGAATGGGATTTTGGTTCGCCGTGGTATCGACCAACACGAGTTTGTCACGCTACGAGCGGTAGCGAATTTGGATGGAGGAGCGGTACCGGGACGTGGCCAACGTATTACGAAGATTCTTTGCCTCCTGCTGTAGAAATTGGCCCGGGCTCGCCAACGGGAGTTCTATTTGGGACCGGTGCCAAATTTCCCGCTAATTACCAACGTGCACTGTTTATTCTCGACTGGACTTATAGCACCATCTACTCCGTTGAACTAACACCTCAAGGCTCGAGCTACGCAGGAAAGAAAGCCGACTTTATTACCGGATCGCCTTTGCCTGTTACGGATGCGATCATTGGACACGATGGTGCATTCTACTTTGCGGTTGGCGGACGCGGTTCTCAGTCGGCACTTTACAGGGTCAGCTACGAAGGGACCGAACCGACTGTGCCCATCAAGTGGTCCGAACCTCAAGGTGCCGATGCGAGAGCCCTACGTCGACGGCTCGAAGCGTTTCATGGTAACGCCAATGGTGACTTGAAACTCATTTTTGCAAACCTAGGTCACGAGGATCGATTCATTCGTTACGCGGCTCGAGTCGCATTGGAGAATCAACCGTTTGCCAGCTGGCGAGATTCGGCCTTTGCTATAACGGAGCCAAAAGCGATCCTGAACGCGATGATGGCCATCGCACACCAGGGCTCAGCCAAAGATCTGCCGCTGCTGGTCGAAAAACTTGCATCGCTCAAATATGAGTCGTTGAGCGAAAGCGATCAACTTATTTGGCTTCGAGTACTTGAAGTTGCCTTTGCTCGCCATGGGGAACCATCGTCGGAGTGGCGTGAAAAACTAGTTAACCGGTTGGACGCGGGTTATCCGTCAATGTCCTACAGCTTGAACGCGGAACTTGTGCAGTTGCTGGTCTATCTTGGTTCTCCTACTGTTATCGCAAAGACCCTAGCTTTGATGGACAACCTAGGTCCGGAGCCAATTCCTGATTGGGGTTATTTGGTTTCTCGCAATGCAGGTTACGGCGGAACCGTTGGCAGTATGTTGGCCAACATGCCTCCATCGCGCGCGATTCACTTTGCATTCATGTTACGTAATGTGAAGTCTGGTTGGACGTTGGCTCAACGCCAAAAGTACCTTCAGTTCTTCATCGATGCAGCCAAGAAACCGGGCGGAAACAGTTACGCTAAATTCTTGATGCAATTCCGTGAAGACTCGCTTGTTAGCTGCAGCCAAGCGGAATTGATTGTGCTAGGACCGCTTGCAGGTGCCTCGTTGATATCTGCCCCGGTTCAATCAACTCCTCCGGTAGGTCCAGGACGTAAGTGGACTACGTCAGAAGCACTCGCGGCAATCGGGGATAAGCCGACGAAACGTAACTTTCAAGTGGGTCAAAACCTCTATCATGCCACTTCTTGTTCCAAGTGCCATCGTATTGGTGGTGAGGGGGGAGCTATTGGGCCGGATTTGTCGACGGCGGGCAAAAAGTTTTCAATAGAAGATATGCTCAACGCGACTATCGAACCAAGTAAAGTCATCTCCGATCAATACGGATCCCAACAAGTACTGACCAATGATGGCACAGTGCTTGTAGGACGGGCTGTGGAAATTGGGGACGAATACTATGTCTATACAATTGACGTAGACGCAAAACCAAAGGTGATCAAGAAAGCGGATGTAGAGAGTATCGTTTCGTCCAAGATCTCACAAATGCCACTCGGTTTGATCGATGGTCTTAATGAAGAAGAACTGAAAGACTTGATGGCCTACGTCATGTCCGCTGGCGACAGGAGAGCAAAAGACTATCGAGATTAGGCGAGCGGCAAATTGGATTATACCAGTAGCTGGACTCGCAAGAGTTCAATGTCAAAATCCTATGGCGATCAGAAGTCTTGCGACTTCTGCTACCGTTGGTATTTATGTTACTGCCGTTCGCTTTAGGACTTGCTTCACGAATTCTTCCGAAAAAATTGACGTGACGCCTGAAATGCGTTAAGTTCGCAACTTGCATTTCAAGTTTTTGCCTCTGCTCTTAATTTTTTGTTCTTGCTAAAGGGAGCCTTTCTAATGCGTCGTCGCAAATCTGGATTTACACTTGTCGAACTGTTGGTCGTAATCGCGATCATCGGAATACTGGTAGGACTTCTGCTGCCGGCAGTACAAGCTGCGCGGGAAGCTGCTCGTCGTATGCAATGTTCTAACAATCTCAAACAGATCGCGTTGGCTATGCATCTCTATCACGACGTGCATCGCAATCTACCCGTCGGTGCCTGGGGATGTTGTTGGGGGACTTGGCAAGGTCATGTGCTGCCGCATTTGGAGCAGACGGCACTCTCGAATTTGTACGTCTGGGGACAGGATTTGCAACGATACGGCGGCACCTTGAATCTGGTAGTGACAACGAAAAACTTGCCAGCCTTTACTTGTCCAAGCGACTCCCTTTGGGTCGGAACTTCGTTTAGCGGTGTGACTAGCCATAACTACGTAGGCAATTTTGGAAATACGGGCTATCGAGTTCCAGCCGACGCGATTGCGCTAAATCTCGAACGTGTAGTCGAACAAAACATGTTTGGAATCACGTATGGTGGCGCCCCGTTCGAAAGGACCGGACACAATTTTGACTCCTTCCAAAGGCCAAAAGCAGTACGTGCATTCGGGTTTGCGAGCGTAACGGATGGAACAAGTAACACACTATTGCTGTCCGAAACCATTCAGGGGCGTGAAGCTGCGGGGGTCCGTGACTTGAGAGGTTTCACCTGGTTTGGCAACGGGGCCAAGTTTATGACTTACCTCACGCCCAATTCGAGCCAGCCAGATGTGCTTGCTGCACAGAGTCAATGCAACATTCCTGCCGGCAACCCGCCTTGCACGGGATCCACATCATCTCGACCGATAACCTTCGCAGCGAGAAGCAAGCATACCGGCGGCGTTCAGACTGCGATGGTTGACGGTTCCGTCTCCTTCGTATCTCAAAACATCGACGCCGTTACTTGGAATGGACTGGGAACTTCGCAGGGCGGAGAAGTACTGGGCGCGTTCTAGGCTTTGTTTCTTAAGCCATCAGCAATGGACGTAGCTTAGGCTTCCAGCCTGAGATTCCAGCGTTATCCCTCACAGGCAAGATGCCCATGCTACGTTTAAACGGGATGAGACAACGTAGCGAGTATCTTAGAGACTCTGAAATGTTCGCCTCGGAGATGCGAAACTACGCGATCACCTTTTAAAACGATTTAAGAAAGTCTCGATGAAAAACTTGATAATAGCTCGTGGATGTCTCGCGTGGCCAATGATAGTGCTGGCGACTGGGATGTGGTTGCATCGCAAATTGGAAGCGAACGACTCCTCGAATCGTTACAACGTATTATTTATAATCGCGGATGATTTGACCTCGACGGCTCTTTCGTGCTACGGTAACGAAGTTAGTCGCACTCCCAATATCGACGCGATAGCTACGCATGGAACTCGCTTCACAAGGGCTTATTGCCAGGGAACATATTGTGGGCCCTCGCGTGCCTCATTTATGTCCGGATACTATCCCCATGCGACCGGAGTCTTGGGATACGTAAGCCCACGTCCAGCAATCGGTGATCGAGCAACTTGGTCTCAGCATTTCAAGAACAATGGCTACTATAGTGCACGAGTCAGCAAGATTTTCCATATGGGTGTTCCGGGTGGTATTGAAGAAGGTGGCGATGGTGCGGATGACCCAGTTTCTTGGACCGAAAGCTTCAACAGTCAAGGTCCGGAATGGACTGCACCAGGCGATGGCGAGACGTTGGGAGGCAATCCCGACGGCAAGAAACCGGTGGTCGGTGGTAATACGTTCGTTGTGGTCGAAGCAGAGGGTGATGACTTAGTTCACTCCGATGGAAAAACGGCCGCGAAGGCCGTCGAGCTAATTGCTAGACACAAGGAAAAAAGGTTCTTTCTGGCGGTTGGATTTGTCCGGCCTCACGTACCTTTCGTTGCACTGAAGCCATACTTCGATTCGTTCCTACCCTATGACAAACTGGCGTTGCCCGAGAAAGTACTAGGCGATTGGGAAGATATTCCACCCGCAGGAATCAACTACAAAACGAGTGTCAACATGAAAATGGACTTGCGCCGCCAGCGGAAAGCCATTGGAGGCTACTTCGCCGCTGTAACCTATATGGATGCTCAAGTTGGCAAAGTGATGGCGGCCCTGCGTGATTCAGGACAGGACGATAATACGATCGTGATATTCACGAGCGATCATGGCTACCATCTTGGCGAACACGATTTCTGGGCAAAGGTCAGTTTGCACGAGGAGTCCGCTTCGGTTCCGCTGATTATTCGAGTTCCCGGGAAGCAACCGGCCGTTTGCTCTTCGCTAACCGAATTGATTGATCTTTATCCAACCGTTGCGAGTTTATGTGGATTGAAGTCGCAGCCGCGTCTTCAAGGCTTGGATATCTCGCGAATGCTGGACGATCCGAAACATACTGTGCGAGATGCAGCCTTCAGCGTGAGTGGCACGAGCGGTGGCTTCCTTCTGCGAGAGGATCATTGGGCATTTATTCAATATGGCGAAGACGCTTCCAAGGGAGTCGAGCTCTTCGACATGAGGAAGGATCCCAAGCAATATACGAATTTGGCCGACAAACCCGAATTTCGATCGCAGGTCGATGACTTCAAGTCAAAGATGGTAGAAAAGCTTCGAAGAGTTCGAGACAACGACCTCGCAAAGCGTTGAGTTAAGACTCAGGCTCGTAGTGGATCTTGTTAAAGATCCTTTGGATGCTAGAGGGATCTTTAACAAGATCCACTACCAATTGAATCCGCTTTGGCGAAATGGAAAACGGGACGAAATCCTTGTGCCTGTGGTACCATAACTAGCTGGCTAGACACATTGCAACACCTTGACCCGTCCCACTTCACATAGTTCCAAATTGAGGTCTAAATGAAAACTAGTTTTCGATCGCTTATGCACTCAAACAGCGGATATTTCGCGTGTTTTGTGGTGCTGAGCCTTTTCATTGTTTCAGGTTGTTCTGGTCCAGCTGATGATACGATTCCGGTATGGGGCAAGATTACATTCAATGGAACCCCTCTCTCCACTGGAGACATCGAATTCAGTTCTAAGCAAGTTGGAGGCCTTCGCAGAGGTGCAATGATTACGAAAGGCAACTACCGAACAGCTCCGATGCAGGGCTTGATTCCAGGCGAGTATGTAGTGAGAATCTTTTCCGTTGCGGGGGGTGCTTCTGGGCCGAGCGCTAACTCAATGCCGGGCGATGACGACGCCTTAGGACCGGCGGCGTCACGCGATCTTATTCCCGCAAAGTACAACATGCGTAGCAATGTGCTGGTGAAGGTGACCGCCGAAGGGCCCAACGAATTCAACTTCGACATTCCGGCAAAGTAAGGAAGCTTGGCTTATTCTCCATAGTTATCGATCCGTGTTAGCCTTCTGGGTCGTTTAGCAATTCCTCCAACCGTGTTCGAAGTCGTGTCGGGTAACGCTCTAGCCATGTTGAGTCGACCATACCAAGTGAAATCATGTCTCGTAAGTGGACGCGGTCTTTATCGCGGAATGCATTTAGCTTCATTCGTACCAAGGTTTCCAAAGCTACTACCCGAAAGTCATTCGCGCGATCGCAAGGTTCAATATCAGGATTGGGCTCACCATCCCGTTCAACCTTCCCAACAAAAAGTACGTGAACAGCATCTCGCGTAGAAGCCTCAGGATGCTCAAGAAACATATCGAGACCGGAAGTATTACGATGATGAAATCCTGCATTGATCATCGCTTGCATCATAGAAGCAAAATCGGATGGGCGAACAAGTATGTCGACATCGCGTGTCGTACGTAACGCGGCCTCGTCAACTTGAGCTACCCAAGCCCGGACGGCATGGCCACCGATCACGGCGTAAGGGACGTTCGCTTTCTCAAGTATCTGAACCGTCTTTTTTAGTCGTTCATTGACCTTTTCCACGGCACGCTCCATCCTAGCCCAAAGTTCTTCACCCTTAATCCTGAATTCAACCACTCCATTTCCTCCGTACGCAATTGGGCGTCGAGCATAACATGGGCCGAAAACCGTGGGCTAGCACCCTTCGGCTAATCAGCCGCAGGCGCGCTAGCGTCCGGTTTAGCCCGACTTATGATCGACGCCCGCAATTGTACCAAAAGAGTGTCTCGATTGCATAGCAAAGCTATTGTACTGGAACATCGTTTACGGTGTAGAACGCGTTGCGATGAAGCAGTGCTTCTTTGTCGCGAGATCGCAATTTGACCAGATCGAACTCGTATACGAACCCTTGATCGAGTTTTTCTAACGCGACTTCTGCTGAAAGGCCATCGTCGGCAAGCGTAACGGATTTCACATCTGGCCTGTGTTGCTCGATTTCTGGTCCGCCATAGGCACCGTGATAGGGATGCGTAAACGCCGATATTGCATAAGAGTCTGTTGAACTGCCGGTGGATAAATCGACCGGCTTGGTGAAAGTAATCTTGAAACCATTCGGCTCAATCGTGATGCGGTTGATTTCGAAGGGCATCTTGCCGCTCCAATCAACTCTTTCGAGAGCGTATGGTTTAATGCCTCGGACAGGCCAACCGCGATTAGTTCCGCCGCAAAGCAATTTGCCCTCCGGTGTGAATTCGACGTTGAGAATTCCTGTAGAAAGGCCTTCTCGAAACGGATAGCAGGCTCCTTGCCAAACACCGTTGACTTGCTCTGTCGTTGCTCGCATCAGGATCGATTGAGTGTAATCACCCAAGAACAGCTGGTTTTCAAACGGCCCAAACTTGCCCTGCGTCTGATTCACAGTGAAACCTGTGATCGAACGACCCATGCGAATGTACGGAAAAATGACGGCGTATGGCGTTAATTGTTTTACTCGTTGCATCTCCATCATAATGCGAGTTCCTGGCTTGGGTTTCTCAGGTACAGGCCCTAGTTCCGGCGAGAATTTGTACCATTCGAAACTGGCTGGGTGACCATGAAAGCTGCTCAGCGCTACTGCCTTCAAACTGCAAGAGCAATTCCAAGGACCTTGGCTTTCCACATAGAACAATGAGCCATGCTCATCCCGCCCGATGCCTGCTGGGCTGCGTAAGCCGCTGGCGAATGCAGTTGTTTTCCCGTCTGGTGAAACCTTCATGACAAAGCCTCGGTTCAAAGCATACGAGTTGTAAGACTCGGAGAGACCGAGTGTTACGAATTGGGTTCCGTCAGCGTCGGGTTTCGAGCCGAACGCATATTCGTGGTAGTTCGCATAACCCCAGGCATCCGAAATGGTTTCAAAGCGATCTGCGACTCCATCGTTGTTCGAATCGCTGACCCGCGTCAACTCGCAGCTTTGCGTCACTCGAAAACCGTTGTCTTTCCAAGCAAGCCCGAAGATCTCGTCGAGTCCAGTTGCGAATAGATGGAACGACGGGCTGGGCTTTATTGCATCGATTCCGTCGATCAGATAGATCTCGCCATGCCGCGTTCCCACAGCCACACGGCGGTCAGGCAACACAGCGAATGCACCGGCTTCGATGACGATATTTGGAGGAAGCGGAATACTGACGATCGGATAATACTCGCGTTCGCGCTGCTCGGTTCCCCATCTTTCGCCAACTTCTTCGGCGCGTACTGCGTCAATCAAAAGCATCGCGATAAGAAGTAGATGAAGAAGAGTTCGCACGTCGCTATTTCCTTTCAAGTGGCTCATAAATTAACTCCAGGGATGATTTGCCTTGTGAAATCGGCAATCGCAGCAACAATTCGGATCGCTTGGGTTCGTCAGACAACGTTCTAAGTTTCGTTTCCGCTGTTGGAATGGTCAGACGCAATCTGCCACTTCGGAAGACTCGATCTGCCTCAACAACGATTTCTCCTGCAAGTGCTCGAAACCAAACAGTTTGCTGCACCGGAGAGTCGAACTGCAAAACGCGACGTAACTGAGGGTGCGCTTCGTATCCTGCAGCCATCGACCGATCCTCGATCTCAATCGTACCGCTGCGGTACATAAACGTAGGGATGGAAGATTCGCCTAGAAAATAGCCTCGAAATTGGTACCCTACGTTCTTAGGATATAATGGGTCTGGATTGAGTCGAGCCTCTTTCGTCATAACAGGCATTAGCGGCCACGGAGCATTCTCATCCTCAAGCTGTACGAAAGATACATCTTGCGGGAGAGTGATTGGTTCGCTGGCTGGATTGAAATCTCCGGAGCCTTGTCCATTCCAATTAACTCCAATAAAGTCACCTTGCCAGATGGCTGAAAGCGCACCTGTTTCTGCATTGAAGGCATAGCTTAGCCGTTCTGGAAAGCCAACTGCTATGCCTCGAAAACCGGCAACTCGACTGCGTCCGCGATAGGTTCTGGCTTGATTGCCGACGGACAGTTTGGTGCTAACTCCGCGAATGCCGGACGGGTCGGCAGCGGACGTGCCGAGCGACAGGTAGTACCAAATGGCTTCTATCTGCATGTCGGTGTTTCCATCAAGGATCGTTGTATGAGCGGCAACTCCATCGGACCATGAATAGGGCATAACAATTCGCGGTCGAAACGCGCCGGGATTTCTTACAAAGCCATTAAACCATTTGGACTGAAGACGCTGAAACGAAGTCATAAGGTCAATACCTTTGTTGATCGGAGCGGGTTTCCCATTGAAATTGTGACACGCAATGCAATTCACACCTTTGTCGCCAAGCAATTCCCGGCCCGCTGTACGTAGTAGTTTCTCACGTTCTCGTTCTTTCGGCGATCGGCTTTCTGGCGCCGGAATGTTGAGGTCTGTACCCTCAAGAACGTCGAGGCGAGCAAAGATCTCGGGCAAATGATGCAGATTGGAGCTGCCATACTGCGGCATTCGAGTGGCCATATAGGGTCGAACACTCTCGCCATCGAAGAGCACTTTCTTGATCCATTCCGGTTGAAGCTTGGCCCCGACTAACGTTAACGGAGGTGGGATACGACCGTCGTCTCCAAGATTTTTCTCGCTGGTTGTGAAGTATGGATTGGTGTCATCGTGAACACCGCCAAATTTATCACGAATATGGCAAGCAACGCAGTTGAATGACGTTAGTGTCTTTGCAACGACAACTTCGTCCGTATCGACTCCGGGTACTTGACGTAGCGATGAAGCAATTGCCTGCACCTGAGTTGCATTGAGTCGGAATTGCGGACTCTTGCTGGTCGATATGGATAAACAGCCACGCGACAGATCTGCATCTTTCAAGGATTTTCCAGGGGGAGCCGCAGTGATACCACCGATCATATGGCATGCTGCGCAATTCAAATCCTTAAAGTACCTCTGTCCTTTGGCTACAAGTGATTCTTTTGGAACCAGGACTTTTTCTTGTCGCACCTGTTCGCCAATGAGGTAACCGGCGATGTGCAGCGACTCCGTCGGAGAAAGCTTCATGTCCGGCATACGTCCTGAGCTTCTAACATGGAGAGGTTGAAACAGAAACTCGCTGAGGGACTTAGTGCTGTATTTAGCGGAGACATGTGCGAGGCTGATTGAAACCGCCTTGAAGGTTTTTTTTTCTTTGACGAACCTAACGTCCTCTTCTTCTGCATCTTCTTTGTTTTTGGCAGCCAATTGCGATTCAGTTGTCGAGTCCCGCAGACCATGGCATGCGACGCATCCGACGGAGTGGTAAAGCGATTTGCCTTCTTCGACGTTAGGCTTTTCAATTGACTCTGTTTGGAAAGAGTTTTTCGATAGACTGATCAAATAGTGAATGAGCGCTTCAGCGATCACGTCTCTTTCCGCCTCCGGTGTCGACGCGAGCATGTCCGGCATGGTTGATGCAGGATGGGTAGACGACGGCGATACAAGGAACCTGCGAAGATAATCGGGGGATACCCGCGAGCCGACTTCGGTCAAATTCGGAGCGGATTTTTCAAGCAAGGGATCTCGCGTGATACCGGCGTGACACGCCGCGCAGCGCAATTCCGATATTAGCAAACTCCCTGCTTGAGATATTTCGAGCGGGTGGTTACCGGGTATTGCGGAATCGTCTGGTTTTGCCGAGGCGGAGCCAGCTATTATGGCAGAAATCAAAGTCCAATAAAGAACGAAGCCCATGCGATTGGCTGTAATATCCGGCATTCGTAGTTCATCCATTGATCGAAATTTGATTGTCGCGGCGCGCGTTGGCTCGACTAGAAATGTTATCATAATTAGTTGACCAGTGTGTTACCTGTACCCGTCTCCAATTTTACCGCTATGCTGCTAGACCACTTCCATCCTCCGTTAAAGGGCGTACGCCACTGGGATGCGTTCCCTTCTTCGTGGGCGTCGAACTTGGCTGCTGAGTTGAATCGGATTCTACCCATCGATTGATTTGCAGAGCCGACGGTCCACTATGGAATTCAGGTAGCCCCGGATGTTGCCGCATGGGACGGAGCGGTTTCAGCCACAACTTCACCCAGCCCCACAATTTCACCCAGCCATTGGAGTCCCGAAAGTCCAACCCTCACGCTGGATTTTCTGGTAACGACTGACATTGTACAGGTCGACGTCTTTAATCAGACTTCCGGACCCGTGTTGGCCGGCGCGATCGAATTGGTGAGTCCTAGCAACAAAGACCGACCGGATGCTCGCGCGGCATTCGTTGGGAAGTGCGCTTCGCTTCTGCACGAGGTGATTGGCCTCGTGGTGGTAGATGTCGTAACCGACCGGCATGCCAACCTTCACAATGACTTGATTCGACACTTGGGAGGAACGGTCGATGCCGGACAAGGATTGTATGCATGTGCCTATCGACCTACCGCACGTGATGAGCATTCGGTCCTCGACGTTTGGCATAAACGATTGGCGATTCAGGAATCGCTTCCGACGATGCCGTTGTACTTGAAGAATGGACCTTGCGTGCCAGTCGACCTTCAGACGACGTATATGCAGACACGCCAGGATCATCGACTCAACTGAACCGGAGAGTTCGAAGGCAGAAAAGGGGGCGAGGCAGAAAAGGGGTCAGGTCGGTCCGTCTCTTTGATTGCTCTGTCAAGTGGTTGTGCCGGACCGCCGGGCAATAAACTGACCGAAGTTGTAAATATTTAAGTCCGGCGGACCCTGAGTGACCATTCCAATGTTGGACGCTCGAAGCGAGTTCATGGGTTGCGTTGTCGCGGACCTTTGAACTAAAGGACGTTAGCACAATACCAGCGCAAGTCTTGGCAGGATGGGTCGGGGAAGTTGGAAGCGTGGGGCTCTGGCCCGCTAAGTCGCTGCTTTACTTTGCCTTCCTATTTGACTTAGGTTAGACTGAAGCTTTCAATTAAGATCTTTGTGAGTAGTTTATTATGGAAAAAGTAGATATTTTGAACCCGGACATCGACTGGGCACACCTTATACGTCACGTTGCGAGAGATCAGATTTCCGTTGAACTATCAGAAGGTTCGATTGCGATCGCCGAGGTTGTCCCTAAGAAAACACCTATCTTGATGAAGGACTTCGCCGCCTTTATGAACTCGATCCCTCTCCTTGGCGACGATGCTGACTCGTTCGCAAGCGATATTGAATCTTCACGTAGAATCTTCACGGAAGTTTCAGATCCATGGGAATCGTAGTTGATACAGGTGTTTTCATACAATGGGAACGGCAAGGCAAGCTGATTGAAAAGCAACTAGCCGAATTGGAGCAGACTGGGCACATCGCCGTAGTTACCGCATCGGAGCTTTTGGTTGGTGTTCTTCGAGCAAACACTGAGTCTCGAAGAGAGAACAGAAGTCGATTTGTCGAGGCTATCTTGACCCGTTTTTCCATTCTCGAAATCGACCTTTCTGTTGCTCGAAAGCACGCTGCGCTTCAAGCAACTCTGAGTCAAAACGGAACTACGATTGGATATCAGGACTTGTGGATTGCGGCTACCGCCATTGCATTAGGCCATTCGATTATGACTACGAATGAAAGGGAGTTCGCGAGAATCCCAAACCTGGAGGTCATACCAATCAAGACGACATAATCCCTGTGTGAGAGATCCTTTGAATAGGGAAAAACAACATCTGCCATGTCGCGGAAGTGGTGTTGCAATACGTACGCTTGTACGGGTAGACTTCGAAACTTACAAATGTACTTGTAGGGAATTGGAGCAACCTGGAGGACACAGTGGCAGAACGAGCAATGCTATCAAAGGGCGAAATGGAAATCGCTCGACTCCTTTGGGAAATGTCGCCGGCATCGGTGCGACAGATCCATGAGGCCCTACCCGCAGAACGACAAATGGATTTTGCGACCGTTCAAACTTACTTGCGACGATTGGAAACCAAAGGATACGCAAAATCGACACTGGAGGGCCGTGTTCGAATCTATTCCGCTCGGACCAAAGCCCGAACTGTCATTCGCGAAACCGTCGATGACTTGGTGAATCGACTCTTTGCTGGCGACACCATGCCGCTGATGAGGCATCTGATTGAAGACCGAGGAATCGATGAAAAAGGACTAAGTGAACTGCGAGAACTCCTCGACCGGTTGGAAAGAGAAGGGGGGAAAGAATGATTTTCGCATCCGTGCTTTCAATGTTGATTCACCAATCTTGGCAGGTCGCACTGCTCGCAAGCTCGGTCTGGCTCGTCACGCGAATCGTAGGGCGTGATCGAACGCACCTGACGCATATGCTATGGGCGTTGGTGCTGATCAAGTGTATTACGCCACCGATTTGGAGCAGTCCGATCGGACTATTCAGTCGAATGAACATTCAATTAGAAATCGCGGACGCAAGCCTTCCGAACAAGAACGCTATGAAGTTCAACCGAATGAAAACACGGCGCGAACTAGAGGAAGCAGTGGTTGTCTCGCGGTCAAAACCAGACGCTATCGAATTGCCGTGTTGCCGGGCGCTCAACTGGTGACCGCACTGTCGCAGGAACAAACCAAAGAAAGCACGATAGAGACTGCGCAGGATCGAAGTTCTGAGCCGTTGGCCACACCCACTTACCAACTGCCGGTTGCGACATTAGCATCTGAAGACACTCCCGTTGCTGGCACCGACGCGGACAGAATTGTTTTGTCTGTTCAGATTCTAGAAATCCCGGCCGGGTCCGAAGAATCCAGGGAATGGCTCGCATGGCTCGACAGGCAACCTGCCCAGACGAGAGTGCTCGGGAGATCATTCGTGCTTACACGCAACGAAATGCCGAAGAACTATACGATTTGAAAAACGACCCGCAGGAACAGCATAATCTTGCCCGCGACCATGAACATGTAGATCGACTTGTCCGCATGCGACACGATCTCACCGCTTGGATGAGGGAACAAGGAGATGCCGAGACCGTTTTTGGCACTCCGGAACTGCTGCCAACAGTGACCCCCTAATGGCCGCGACGCAAGCAATTCAGTCAGGCATGGACGTTCTGACTGTCGCGATTTTCATGGGCCATAACGGGCGGAGAACGCCTGTGGACCGAACGCCGAAGAAACAAGGTCTCAGCCCTCAAGCGCCGAAGGCAACCTCACTGGATTCGGTAATTTCGCACCAACATCGTCAGAGCGCACTTTTTGCACAGGTGGGGCGTCATGGCGATTGATGCGTTATAATTTCGGAAAGCTTCAATTCCTGCGTTTATTGTATTCAATGGATTCGCAAAAGATGATCGCACGTCAACGTAAAATCTACTTTGGTGGCGTTTGCGTGATCATCTTGAGCGGAATCCTTTTTCCGTTTTGGAGGGGAACCACTTACAACGAAGACTTCCCGGCCAGGGAGATTCGACGGATTTTCAACCCGAATTTCCGCAGGCCGAGTCCGTCGCTGCAGGACCGTCTCCGTTTCCGTACTTGGAGTAGGGCTGGTATGTTTGGATTGGATGGGACAAATGATCTTGTGTTCAATATCGCACCGATTTGGAATCCTCCGACGAAGGCTGATGCTTCATTGCGTTGGCCATGGCAGAGAGTCAGCGAAGAGTCAAGGATGTACGTCGAAATTGACCTACCACGCCTGCTCTTTTTTTGGTCGACTGAGTTGATTGTATTGGGACTGTTCGTTGGCGGTTTCGGCTGGAACTATCCTGATGGGAATGACGACATGGTTCTTTTAGTCTCACGACCGGTCACATTGGGATCGATTGTCGGCTGGATTTTGGGGACTTTGCTTCCGTTTGTCAATTACGAGTGCACCGATTCGCTCATCATTGGCCTCTATCTATTCCCGATACTTGTAGGGTTGGTCGCTAGCCTTGCCAGGAGATCGTGGGCATCCCCAGCAAAATTAAAGAAAGTGTGAGCCCGAAAAGAAGAGAATCGTTCGGTCAGCGTCAATAAAATGGGGATCCTCTATCGATTGCCGATTCGAAAGTAGAGGATTGAGTTGGATGTTTATAACGCGGGCGTTTTGCTTTTAACCAAGGTTTTCGGTTGTCGATGTGTTTGAAATCGCCGGTCCGCCACGAAAGAAGAAAAATGGTCAGATCTCTTTGATTCGGTCAGAACAATGGGGACCTAGCGGGCGCAGCTCGTTTCGAAACGAGTTGCATCCGCTTTTTACGACCGCGAGCATTCGCTCGGATGAGCACGTGATTAATTAAGCCCAGGTGATCAACTCCCGCGAAAAGACGAGATGCCCGTCGAATGCCGTATCAATCCATGCAACAACCTCCTTCATTTCTGCATTGAGATCGCTCGCTACGCGAATCGAAACTAACGTACGATCGCGATCATCTACAAATCCATTCACGAAGTAAATGCTCCGATATGAAATGCTGCCTCGTGGCCAATTCGAATCACAAAGGATTTCTTATCAGGGAATGCTCTCTTTGCAGCCAATGCCACTTCGAGGAAGGTCTTTCCGAGAAAATAACTGCGAGACGATGGTTCGATCGCAACAAAATCATCTGTGTGTTCCCTTTCAAGACGAGGACGTAAATCTTCTTCGTATACTTTTTTGGCTGATTCTGCGATTGACATTACGAGATCTCCAATCTGGTCCGTGACTTTGTTTTATCGTACACTATTAACAGGCTCGCCATTGCTTATTTCGCCTTGCGAATGCAATACAACCGCTGGTCGGCACGGATCAACAATCTGTCGCCAGCGATCGATGGTGTTGATAGACAGATTTCGTCTTCTGCAAGATTGTTGGTATGCAATACATCCAGTTTGTCTCCTGCCCGAATCACTGTACATGCGCCATCTTCGTTTAGGAAAAAAACCATTCCGTCATAGCACCATGGCGATGCGGTAAAGGCTGCGCCGCGATTGAGCCGCTGGCGTTCATAAAATGCTTCACCCGTCTTGGCGTTGAAACTGCTGACAACTCCGCCATCGTAGAGTACAAACAATCGGCCATCGTTAACCAAGGTGCTCGGGTTGTACGGTGCGATCTTTTGGCTCGACCATACGATGAAATCATTACTGGACTGTCCTTTTGGCAAGGTGATTTCCCCTTTTGCCCCCGGTTTGATTGCGTACAGCGCTTTGGTTGGGTCGAGGACATAACCTGAACTAATATAA
This sequence comes from Pirellula sp., assembly GCA_043744075.1. Lineage (GTDB taxonomy): Bacteria > Planctomycetota > Planctomycetia > Pirellulales > Pirellulaceae > JBKCUI01. Next base: position 19,286 of record JAYTVL010000283.1, read on the forward strand.
AGTAGGCCGTCAACAACGTAAGGTGTCGCGATGGTGATGCTTGACATGCCTTTGAGCGACCAGAGCAATTTGCCATCTAGATCATAACTGCGCACAGCCTTTGTTCCTGCTGTGACGATTTCTGTACCGCCAGAATGGGTCCAGATAAAAGGGGTCGACCAGTTGCTCTTTTCTTCACGGTCGATCGACCAAAGAGTCTCGCCCGTTCGTTTGTTGATCGCTAGGAGCGATGACTCGCTATCATTGTCATTTTGATAATAAAGGACATCGCCATGAAGTGCAGGCGAACCTGCCGTCCCCCAGCCGTTTCTCGTAGCGTACGCTGGCAGCTCATGACTCCAAACGGAGTTGCCTGCGAAGTCGAAACAGTATATTCCGACGTTGCCAAAACTGACGAATAGATGCAAGCCATCTGTAACAGGTGTCTCAGACGCGTAACTGTTCTTGAGATGGATCGGTGAAGTCGGTGTTCCGGTTCTAACCGTTTTCTCCCAACGCAAAGTTCCAGTCGTCAGCTCCAAGCACATGACCTTCCACTCGTGGGTTGTCTTTGGAATGTCAAGCCGATCGCCACCGAAGTAAAGGCCTTTCTTTAACGGTTCCGTTTTGCCAGAATTAACAACTGTTGAGAGGAACACTTTATCTCCCCAAACAATTGGTGATCCCCAACCGCGACCAGGGATCTCGATTTTCCATTCGACATTTTCGGTTGACGACCAACGTTCTGGCAGTCCTTTGTTATTGGAAACACCGGTGGCATCGGTCCCGCGGAATTGTGGCCAATTGGATTGACTTGAATTATCTGCTTGGGATATTGCAACCGGCAGACTTTCTAGGCAGAAACAAACTAGTGAAACTGCAATAAAACGGAGTCTTTGTTGCATCGATAAACCTCGACATGAGACGTAATTTAATTAAACTTTAATCACCTGATTTGAGATCCAATGTACCAGTAGCCACATAGCAAAACAATCCACAGTTCAAGCCTATGTATTTGTAATTTCTGAGCCTCAATGCGCTAGCATGAGGGCCGGATTCGCAAGCGATTTCTAGCCTGCTAGCCCGCACGCTAGTGCCAAAAACCTTAATTCCCTTCCGCTTTCGCAAGCGGAAAAAAGCCAATCAACATCAGCCGGAACGCGCTAGCGTCCGGTTTT
>JAYTVL010000284.1:0-5400 GCA_043744075.1 Pirellula sp.
TTAAAGATCCTATGCTGCAAGGATCTTTAACAAGATCCACTACCAACAAAATCGACGGAGTCGAGACACTAGCCGATTTCCTGCGGTGTGATTTAGCTAACACTTCAGGCTCAATTGACATCGAACCAACTTGAAAGAACCGAATAGTGCGTCAGACGCTCTTTTACATACCGCATGAATTTCTTGGTATTCCAGTTCTTGGTTTTGGATGGGTTCTCGGGGCGATAGTTCTTGTTGCAATCGCAATCGTTGTAACTTCTCGCAAGAATCAGAGTATCGCCACGGTTCTAGAGGAGCAGGGGGCCGTTTGGGCGGTGGCTGCTCTCATCGTTGTCTTTTTGCTGCCTCAAATCGAAACCCGAATCAATAATGGGACGCCGACACCGTGGATCGTTGGGTTACCGGTCCGCGGTTATGGTGTCATGTTGATGTTAGGCGTGGTAAGCGCGATGGCGATTGCCCTTCATCAATGTGAAAAAGCGGGACTAACTCGCGATGCATTCTTTTCATTGGCGACGTGGACTGTTATAGCTGGGTTATTGGGAGCTCGGGTTTTTTATGTTGTTCAGAAATGGAGTGAGCTTGGCGATACTGTTGGTGAAAAGCTATTGAAATCACTCCAGGTAACCGAGGGAGGATTGGTGGTTTACGGCAGCGTCATAGGTGGCTTGATTGCGATGGCGATCTGGAGTCGCAAGAATCGCTTTTCGTTTCTTTCCATTGCAGATTGTGTAACTCCCGCTTTTTTTGTCGGTCTCGCATTTGGACGCATTGGTTGCCTGCTGAACGGTTGCTGCTATGGCGGATTGTGCGAGGGATCAATGCCTTCGATCACCTTTCCAGCGGGTTCGCCGGCCTACGTTGACCAAATCAAATCAGGCAGCCTATTTGGTATCGAAACCGATAGCAAACCGTCCGTAGAAGATCCTCAAATCATTCGTAAAGTACGGCCCAATAGTTGGGCATCCTCGAACAACATTCGAATAGGACAAAAGCTAATTTCGATCGATGCGAGCGTGAATCGCCTTAGCCCTAGCGATCCGCTAGCGGCGCCGGAATTTGAATCCGCAATTCAAGTGGATAATCACCACTTCCAGTTAGCTGCTAGCGAAGTCCCGACACGCTCACTACCCGTTCATCCATCTCAAATCTATGCGGCAGTAAGTGGCCTCATTCTTTGTGCATGGACTTTCATGTTCGCAACGATTGCGAAGCGGACTGGAGTTGTAGTCGGAGTTGGACTGATGGCATATGGCGTCCAGCGTATCATCGAAGAGATCATCCGAGTGGATGAAGCCGGACAGTTCGGGACATCGCTCAGTATCGCGCAGTGGATAAGCATAGGCGGGATTTTGCTAGGGATATGCTTAGTGATCGCCGCCAAGCGACAATCTCCACGTCTTTGTCGGCCTAAGGGGGCATGACTCACGAAGGAGTAATCATATCTTTACCCACGTTCCGAGCTAATTTCGTCGAATTTTTCGTATGGCAGCCGGTGCTGTTACCGGTCCAGCTCGCCGAGGCATTCAAGCACTAGCTTGCATTGAGTACGCCGATGGGAGTGCTCGAAAAGCAGAGACTATGTTTACGAAGTCAAGAATCCGCGACTCCTTACCCGTAGCCGAGATCTCAAGCGTACGAACTCTACAGCGAGTACCCAATCGCAACGGCCATTCACTTCGGAAAGTTCGCACGACTATTCCACTAAAGAAGATCAAAGAAACCAACTAGGTCTTCGCCAATAACGTCGCTACCGCCACCACCATGGCAGTATACGAATACTGCAGACAGTTTGCACTAGGTCGAAGCACTGCAATCGCCAACAACTCTACCAAACTCCCTTAAAAAGTTGCGACGCGGTCTCGTTATACTTTGCGGGCAATACCGACAAAAGCTTCGCAACGACGAGGGCGTTAAGCTGTGCAATTTGTTTCTCCAATCGAGAATCTCGCTCCTCTATCAATTGCAATGTCCGATTCCAATCTTCTTTGATGTTTAAGCCGAGATAGTTTCGAAGATCGTCCCTTGAAAGTTCTCGTTTGGGGTTAGCAAGGAAGAACTCGGAGGCAACCCATTGTTGCAAACGCCTATTTTGCGTTTCCGTTAGAAGCGAGAACGCCTCCTTAAATGATTTCCTCTGAACGAGTGCGACTTCTTCGTTTCCATTACTCAACTTCCTTCGATCTACCGCAAAGATTTGTTGATCCATTGCTACATCGATAAAACAAATTTTCTCCAACTGTTCGGGCGATAATTGTAAACGTTTATGCAAGATTGGATTTCGGGTCAACTGCACGATCGTATTCGTCCAATCGATTCCATAGCAAATGAATTCTAAAGGCCCCTCTTGCTCTGCGACCTGCTCAAATTTGTCCAGAATTTCACTGCCCGCATACCTTGCAAAAAGCACTTGGGCACCAACAGGCAGATCTTCAAGAATGGCTTTTGCCCGGTCCCGGCGAAATCCGTTTCGCAGTTCTTCAAACGACACGCGTTCAGCCAACAACGTGTCTTGCAGTAGTTTTATCGCAGCTCTATCCAGATCCAAGTATTGATGAACCTTCGGGCTGGTAAATGCAGTTTCTGGGGCCAAAAACATTTTTTTGAGTGCCCAAGTTCGGGCGTCGTTAGCGTTGTACTCTGGGACAGCCGTTTGCATCCGGACGGTTAGGGAAGCTTCCAATTTAGTGATGGAATCCGTTGAACCCTTTCGTAAATGGCCAAACGCCTGAAGAGAATCGATTCGCCGTCGAATTGCTTCATTTACTGGATCTTGCAAAAACGAACGGATCTTCTCGGTCGTTGCATCGGAGACCTTTAGAAAACTTCGAAGGTTCTTATTGCGGACAACCTCCCATGCCAAGCTAAAACCGTCAAATGTGTCGAGTATGATTGGATCTGGTTGCGCGCGCGCCGACACTGCCAAAAGAGCCATCAAAGTAAGCGAAAGATATCCGTTGGTTTTCATACTTGTGGAATCATCCAAGACATTTGACTATTCGACCAACCTACTGGAACTGTTATGTTTAGCCCACCTGTGGATCCCATAGTATGCAGTCGGGCGTTTCTCATCACAGGATCCCAGATCCAATCGATCAGCGTTCCGTAAAGAATCCCGGGATCCGGAACAGGATTGTTTGGAACGCCATCACTTATGAAAAAACAACTTCCGGAACCCTGCCCAACACCCTGAAAAAAATCTGGTATGTCACGATTGGCGTCTAGCGTCCAATGACTTTGATCAAACGTAAATTGATAGTCGAGGTTATCTATGGTACCCCAATTCTGTATTTTGACGACAGCTTCAGCGGATTGAGTTCCGCTATCTTGAACTTGGTCCCAAGATGACTCCCATTCGAGGGTTCTCGAAATGTCGCGGTCCTCCATCCCAGTGGCAAGGACAAAAAAGTTCCTGTACTCTCTGTCCGTAGCCAGTAATTCCCCGGTGTATTTGCAGTCGTCGTCCCAATATCCGCTGTACTCAAATTTAGTATAGCCTCCAGTTTGACTCTTTGCGGCCTTAAATCCCGCAGGGGAAGTATACCATATGATGTTCAATTCCTTGCGTTCGAGGAAAAAATGCCCGTATACCTGTGTCAAAGTCTGACCCATTTGGTTTCGGCGCGCTGGCATACTTTCTGTCGCATTAAATTCTGCGAAATATGGGTTGGCATATGAGCCATCTCCTCCCCAATCATCCTGCGCGTGCACAATTCCAAGTCCGCTTGCCAGAAACGTCCCAAAGACGATGAGATAAGTTTTAATCGCGATGGCGTAGTTATAGTTAATTCTCGTTTTCTCCATTTTTTCAACCTCTGTTTACGTTCAACAAGTACGTTCCTGTACCACCATATTGCAACGGTAGCAATTCGCGACCGAAGTTCGACTTTTGCACTGATCACCCGGGCTAGACAGGGAGCTCTTGCGGTGAATCATAGATACAACTCAGCCTCATTCCTGATGACTCCGCATTACAAGAGACTCGCCTGTACGCGGAACCAACAACACCTAGAACTGCATTTAATCTCTAATAGCAAGACCCGGAAAAAGGTCGCGGAGGTTTCTACGAAAATCGAATTTTGTGGAAATAGTTTTTCTGTGATTCGTGAGCTCACTTGCCAGCCAGTGTTTTGGTTTCTGGACGTCGCAGGCTTGAACTCACGAATTTTTTTGCGAGCGATTGTTGTTCGTCCCACTCACAGCGTTGGTGCGAGCATTTCGCATCGGATTTCTTGTCTAGGAGAGTCGAATATGACAAACCACGCTTTGGCGATTCGTGACTGCGCAAATCACACTTCGGAAAAGTCGATACGTGGGAAAAGTTGGAACTGGATCGATCAGGCGAAACAACGAATGTATAACGCTTTCGTCGCCCGCAGTCGCCTGTTGATCGCTTTTTGATCAAGCCCGGTCGCTTCGCTGATCTCGTTGGTCGTGTTTCCATCCCATTTCAATATCCAAATCTGTCGATACAAATCATCAGGTAGTCCCGCTAAAAACAATCCCCGTTGTTCCCCCAATTCCAATTCCCTAGTTGGGTCCGAGTATAAACTGCGATCAGCGATTGAGTCGCCAAACTCGTCGACAGATATCTTGACCGATGTACCCCCGCGTTTGACAGTTTTTTCGAATTCTATCTCATGAATACGATTGTCGTTGCCAATCCTTACGCACAAGCTTTTGAATTCATCGATGGTCCATTCGTGCACTCTGCAATCGATTAACATGCGACGCAATGCGTCGTCAATCGATTCAATTGCAATTCCCTCTGCCTCCAAAATTACACACAGATTCGCTGGGATTCTGGTTGCGACAATCTGTGTCAACCACGGTCTAAGAATGGTCACAAGATCCGTTTCGGCATACTCCGCAGAGGCTGATTTCGGATCCTTGCAAATGACGCGAATCCAGTCTTGCAACTGTTCACTATCGGCTTGAGTCATGACGATTCCTCGTTCTCATCGAATTCGGTTTCCCGAAAACACGAAACAAGTATTTCGACCAACCCGCTGAAGACGAACAGCAATCTACGCTGACTGACCTCCATTGCGCCAGAGAGAGAGAGAGAGAGGCAAAAAGCGAGCCATGATCAACAGATCCGTTCTTTTCGAGGGCTAAACGAAAGGGAAAGGCAGACGTTGGGGAGATCGCTCATTTTTCGAGCGACCTCCAATCATCACAATCGATTTGAACAAAGTTTAACCGCCCCTGTCAATAACCCAAAAAAAGAAATTCCGAAAATTGGGACCGAAGCTTAGGGCGATCGATCCTCGATTGCCGCGACTTCGACGATGTTCGGCAACTGGAGCTTGCCTCACGGGTGAGACAAGGTTAATAACCAGAACTAGCTCCCCTTTGAGCACGCCATATTTACTTTGGCTCGCCGCCAACGGCGGCGAG
>JAYTVL010000285.1:0-5399 GCA_043744075.1 Pirellula sp.
CCAACTTGCTGTCTCACTACCTTGGAATGGCCAACTACTGTAGTAGACTGAACCACCATAACCCATTCCTGTTGCAGTATTCCATACACCAGATTTCGAAAAACTTTCCGCATCGTTGTTATCGACAATCACAACGAACGGAGTTATTCCTTGCTGGACATCAGCTGGAATATCGACTGGGATGTCGACGGGGACTTTGGGTTCCGAGATCTTAATCAATCGGTTGGCATCGTCGTAGGAAAATGTGGTCTTGTTGTTTAGTCCATCCGTAATCGCGATCTGGTTGTCGATATTGTCGTACTCGTACAACATAACGAAGCCACCGTTTAGCCGCTGATCCGTTGTCGTTGTTTCCAATCCGCTAACAGGATCGGGTGATACCATCTTTACGATTCGGTTCAATCGATCGTACGAATAGCGTGTTTCGCGTGGGTTGCTACCGGCATCAGATTCCGTAACCGTAATGTCGTTCGGCGCACCGGTTGGAAAATAAGCGCGAGTCGTCAGGAGGCCTTGTAAACTGATAGTCAAAAGGGGCACGTTTAGGATGGGTGCGTTGCTCGCCGCAAAATTAACGAGGTCCGCGTTTGTAATGGACGAAGTTTGTATCGGCTTGGTCTGGCTTTGGGAAATGACACCGCCTGAGATTGTGAGATACCATATGACGTTTGGATTCTGTGTTAGCTCAGAAATCAATCGATTCACGTTGTCGTAGGTGTAACTGGTTTTGACCGCGGAAACTCGGAGGAGCGAATCCTCCATCCACGAGTTGATCAACTCGGTAGCAATAACGTTGTCGAACAAGTCATAATCATAACGGATCATAGCAGGCAATATGTTGCCAGATCCGTCTGGATCAGGTTGCGTGACTGAGGTGATTCGATCTCGCAAGTCATACGTAATCTGCGTAACTCGATTCGCCGAGTCAATGACTCGATTCAAGTTGCCTCGATCGTCGTATTGGTATTCGGTTCGGGCTTCGATGCTGGTGCCGCTTGCTTCGGTGACGTAACGGATCTTGCCATGCCGGGCTTTGTCTAGCGGAACGTTGTAGTACTCGTAATCCATCGTCGAGTCACCGCTTGATCGTCCGGTAGTTATTGTTTGTCGAGTGACAAGTCCTGAGGGGAGCGCTGGAATCGGAGAGTACTGGATGTTCAATTTGCCAATTTCACCAGAGGCAATCGGTACGTTGTTGGCTGGAACCGGATTATTGAAGTATGCCGTTACTAGATTCGCATCAGCGATGGTGACTTGATTGTCGCCGTTTACGTCGAGGAACGGTGCGGTGGGAGTTGCAAGCGCTGGAACAGAACCCTCGCCATTTGTACTGATGTAGTTCGAGATCAACAAGATGTCTATTGAACTCACATACGTATCTCCATTCACGTCGAGAGGCTGTATATGGTTTTGCCAAACTGAACCGAGACCACGGCCCCAAGACTTTTGGGTGATGCGTCCGTTTGCATCCAAATCCTGAAATATCAAATTGCCCGTCTCATCTGTCATTGACGTCATGACATCGTAGGTGTCGTTCCAAGTCCACGCTTCGTTTAGATTGATGGGTTGCTGGACAAGCGTGGTTAGATTGTTGTTCTGGTTAGTGAACGTTTGTTTTTGTCGAGCCCTTAGTCCATTCGAAATCAGGAAATTTCCAAAGACGATTCGATCTGGGTCAGGCGATGTATAAGCTAACAACTCGCCCAAGTCGCTGCTAATAACTCTCGCGGTCGAGTCGCGTGGCGGTGCGAGAATATTCGTGGCTGAGATCGATATTGGCTTGTAGCATCAGAAATTCACTTTGTCCCCAAGAAGTTACATTGCTTGCCAATCGCAACGCGTCAACTTGATTTGGATCCCAGGTGCGCAATACTCGCCCGCGATGATCCAGTTGCGAAATAGTGCGTTGCGGCGCACTGTTGGGCGATCGCAATCGAGTCATGATGGTGTAATTGGGGATCGGATTTGTGCTCGTATTTCCTGTCCCCGTGGTCGTATCGACTCGGCACGCTCTCGGATCGGATATCAGTATAGGTCCGCCAACATAGGTGGATGAAATGAGCGAATTGCGCTGACGGGGTAAGTCCAATGTCAACGACGAACCATCCGGGTAGAGAATTGATGTCAATCGTCCGTCACCACCCGGTGCGTTTGCAAAGTTGAGCAAAGTCGTGTGCGTCGGATTAGATACTTCGCCAGTCTTAATCTCGATTGAACCCGAGGTGTTGTAGGTAAAGATATTAGCACGCGCCGATCGCGGTCCTGCACCGTCTGGGTCGTCGTAAACTACCGTTAGTTTACCGTTTGCAATTGACGGATTCCAAGTGAGAGTTCGCGTAGTGTTTTTAGATGCGTCCGTTGTCGAATTGACGGTAACAATCGTCATGGTCTTTAGGCCATTAACAATCGCCGAGGTGAAGGTTGTTTGCATTCCACGCGGGTCGGTAATCCTGATCAATTCGCCGTTGCTGTAATCAAAATAAGTAATGTTTCCAGAAATGTCGATGCGTTGGGTCATTTCTCCATTGGCATTAAACTTCGTTTTGTCGCCGTATCGATTGGTGACGTAGTCTCCTGATAGGACGTTTTGTGTGCCTGGCGATATCGTCGAAGATTGTTTGAACCAGGATACTGTTCCATCGGATCTAAAAAGCATCGAACCGGTTTCTGTTTTGACCTTGCCACCAGAACTGCCACCGTTTGCGGGTAGGTCCGGGACGAGCATCTTGTGGTCTCGAATTAATCGATCAACGCCGGTCGGGGCATTGTTCCTGCCCAAGTCTTTGCTCACAGCGCTGGATGATTCATCTGTCACTGCATGGCTGAAGTGTCCTACCCAACCGCTGTAGATATCTTCCGTTTTTACGAGTGTGTTATTTGCTTTGGTTGCAGGAAATGTAGGATGAGCCAGGACTTCGATCGGAATAATTTGCTCGGTAACTCCGCTCGATTGCTTTCGATCAAGACCCGATGTTTGCCAGGATTTCATGTGTTTTGACAAGTCGGCTTGAACCGAAAACCAAATCGTGTTGCCGGCCACGGCGGTAGTGGGTACGTCCAATGAAACGACAGGGGAAACGACTGCATTCTGAGCGGCGAGTTTTCGACCGAGGCCTTGAACATTGCCATTCGCATCCAGATCCTTTTCGATCACTTGCAATTGCACCTCGATTTTGGTTGGCACTACTTTGCCGACTGGAAGATTCAGTCCAACGTTGACAACCGGCCGCGTCCCTTGTTGGCCAGCGAGTCGAACGCTAACGTAACCGTCCGCCGTACCAATACTGCCGCTGCCTGATTCGGGATTTACTGTTACAAGGCTGCCATCGGAACACATCATGCAAGTGCACGAGCAACCGGATCGCTCATCGATCTCGATTTTCTCGTCGTAGTATTTCTCCTGGATTGTGACAGTCGCTTCCCCAAAATCGCGTGGACTGATTGACGACGGTGGCGCAAAAAGTCTAACGCGAATTTTCTCGTTCCCCTCGAGTATTTTATCTGAGACAGGAATGACCGTGATTAGGAACTCGGAAAGCGAGTCCACGGAGAATGATTGCGATTCGTATACATTGGGTGTTGAGGTCGAATTGATTACCAGTGACGTTCCGTTGGGCAACTTGAGAGAATAGTCAGCTCCTGGCTGCGCATCATCACGCGCCGTTGCATAGATTCGTATGAATGCAAAACCAGCCATCAAAACTCCAGTTTTGTTTGGTCGAACATGAAACTTGGCGTATGATTCTTCTGCTCGATACTCTTCCGTTGAATCTGGGTCGGGATAGACGTGCAATCCTTCGTTTTCGTCGGCAATAGTTACGGTGCCAGTGCCAGCTGCTGTGATGGTGTAATTGGCTGGGTTTCCAACAAACTTCTGGTCGGGCACCAATTTGAGAGTAGCCGTTTCACCGTCATCTATTTCCTCTGAATCCGAGAGGGGGTTTACGTCAATTTCGACGGACGTAATTCCAACCGGAATCGTCAAAGAGAATTGATTCGTATTTGGGATGGGAGTGAGTACAACACCAGGGACATTGGGCGGAATGGTGCTAATACCGTAGGAGTAATCGGAACCAAACGTGGCTGTTCCGCTTGTTTCGAAAATCGGAGAACCGCCATTCCAATGCGCCGGGACAGTGACCTTAAGATGACCTTTGTCCACTGGCGACTCGGGGATGTAATAAATGCTGTGTGGTTCGGCAGCGGAAGAGTCGGTAGAGGTCAGCGTTATCTTTTCATTTTGTGTCGAGTCATCGTCGATGATCGTGACTGTCGTGTTTTTGGTTTTGCTTTGGGAAACATAATTGGAATCGAGATAATTGGCAGTCATCGAGATCTGCAGGACGTCATTCGATGCGTCGTTGATGTCCGACACAATGGAGATGGCTTCATCTTGGATCGCATCAATGTAAATGAATCCTGAATATTCGTTCGACTGGGTGGTTGGGTTGTATTTGGATTGTGGAATATTTATGTTCGACGAAAACGAATCGGGTGCGACGACGTTTGCCGAGTTCCACGGCGGAAGATAGAAGTAATATGCATCGATTTGGCCGTTAACACTGAAGAGGATTGAGCTGATTTGCGAATTCGATTCAATCGCGACCACATAGTCGATTCTTGTAAAGCCGGATTCAGGGCCGGGAACGCCACTGCTTTGGTAAGTAACCAACCCACCTTCGAAGATGGTGGTGGGCGTTGCGGTAAGAGTGACCGACGCCAATACGCGGCGGTCTTCGAGCCCTTCGATCAAGAGTTTTCGAAGTGCGGCTCGTCGTTTTTGAGTTGAAACAGTAACGCCACGCCTAGTTAATAAACCCACTAAACCCAAATCCATTTTCGTGCCTCCAGCCGAGCAAGTTGTTTATGCGCGCATTTGCGTTTCAAAATTCTCATCCTGGAGGTTTCGTAAATCAAGACCCCATGTGTGGCGTCAAGTACGTCAAATCCACAAAAGGGCGAAATTATTGGAATCGAGCTAAAAACTAAGGGCAAAAACTAAGGGCAAAACTAAGGCAAAACTAAAATAAGGCAAAACTAAGGGCCATCCAGCTTAACGATTCAGTGGTCGATCGCGCAATTCCGTTTCTGAGAATGCCACTGACTACATGAACAAAGCCTTTTAACGTGTTCTGAACCAAAAGAATTGCATGATTTCGCTCTTCGTCATTAAATACATGCGGCTTCAGTCAACGAAGTCACCAGGTCAACTCAATCAACTAATAACAACTACAAATCAGGAACTGAGCGAGATGAGGTCACGAAGTCAGCGGCGATCCACCGGTTCGATAACCGCTTTGCCCTCGAAGTATCGCTTCTTGAGCAAGTGACTCTGGTTTGCCCGCGACACGTTTGAAGATCTTGCCGAACCGATTGACTAAGTCGCACCACAATTCACC
>JAYTVL010000286.1:0-1694 GCA_043744075.1 Pirellula sp.
AAAAGTACCGTAGGATGGGACCAATGTCCCGTCCGTTGATTCGTTCGGGACAATGGTCCCAAACTACAACTGGTATCTCACAGCCTGCCGCTCGCCTTATGGCCATCCGAAGTCTTGCGACTCCTGCTACCGTTGGTATCTTTGTTTCCACCGCTCGCCTAATAACTCAGACCCTTTGTTTCCAAAACCTGAGAAGAAGTCGTCAATGATTCCAATATCTTGTTCGGCATTGGGCGTTTCCTTGAGTTTCTCTTGAACTGGTCCATAAACCAACTGGTATGACATATCAGCTGGAAATCTAGCGGCCATCGGTACCGAATAGTCCATTCCCGTCCAACGTGGTCCGATGGTTGGAATCAATCCGATTGCTTCGCTCGGTTTGGGCTCCGTCCTTGGAAGATTCCAAGTTGGCAAAACTCCCATTGGACTCGGGCTCGCTTCGCCTTCATCTGGCGAACCATACGCTGGGATTGTGATGTCTCTCAAAAGAATCGTACTGGAGACTCGCACTTGTACGAATGACAAGTCTGCCGACGTTATTCGGCGGTCTTTGTTGACGTCCCGCACATCATTGACCGATACGATCGAACTCGATACGGCCGTTTGAACTACCGATTGGTCTGCCGAGGTTACGCGATACGGTGCAACGCCGTTCACTTCACCCAATGCATGACCTAAGTAGTAGACTTCGCGGTTTACCAAGCCGGTGTTCGCATTGGCATTGACAATGATTTGCAACCAAGTGTTCTGTATGGCGTTGTCTGCCCAGGCCAGACGAATGCGGGCAGGTGTCGTCGCAGTGCCGAGCGTTACGTCGATCAACGTTGGTGCAGGTGCCGTTTCCCAAGTGGCCGGCATTACCACTCCGCTGGCATCCGCAGGTGCCACACGGAAGCTAAAATCCGAGGCCGTCAAGCTTGTCGCGACCAATCCTGCCACATCCAACACCACTCCGTTGATCCCTCGCGAATAGCCAATCACATTGGCAAACGTCGTGTCTTGAGGTGCGGCCCCAGCCCGGAGCAAGACCTTGGCTGAGTCCAACGCGGCTGGAACTCCGCCAGCACTTTCGAAACTCGAGCCCATGTAGTAAACCTGTCGATTGCTAACAGCCACGAAAGCATCGGCTGTAAAGGTCACGGATGAATTGTTGGTTCCATAGTTGGCCGTGATGGTTACTTGTTGTCCGACCAGTATAGTCGACGGCACCAACGACCAGAACCATGTACCGTTGGCGTTCTTGACAACATCGCCAATTGATGCGTTCAAGGTGACCAATTCATTTTGCGATTGCGGAAAGCTCCATGTACCGGTGTTATTTAAAGTCGATAGTACGTTGCCTGTCACATTGGCGACGCTGCGAGTCAATACGATAGGATCGTTGTCCAGAATTGAGCCAACACCTTGACCAATGGCTATGGTTGCTCCAACAGGATTCGACAAATTGACCATAAAGGTCTCAGTTGTCTCCATTGCTGAATCGTCCACCGTTTGAATGAGAATGGTCTTGGAAGTTTCGCCGGGCGCGAAGTAGACCGTTCCGGAAGTTACAGCCTTGTAGTCGCTCCCTGCATTAGCGGAGACGTTGGCCGTGGAATAGGTGACGGTGATGGGGATCGCACTCGCATGGTCGAGTGTGACGGTGAATGCTTCCTGCGAAGCGGCGCCATATCGTCCATACCTCGTTTGCATGT
>JAYTVL010000287.1:0-20277 GCA_043744075.1 Pirellula sp.
ACGAGGCAACGAGTCCCGTATGCGACGCAAATCGCAGGGACTCGTCGCCTCGTCCACTACTATCAAACCCTAAGTCTTAGCTGTCACAATGCCTTAGTACCTTGCGCCCGCGGCTGCGCCGGTTAAACAAGTGCTTACGAGGTTCGGGTTGCTCGGCGTTGAGCGACGACGAGTCGCTTGAGGCGAGCAAGGTCCTTGACAATGGTAATGTTCGTCCAGTTGTTGGTACTGGTCATGTGGCTTTCGACTTTGTCCGCGATCATGGGTGATAGTTCGCAAATGAACCATCCATTTTCGACCAGCTTTTCGGCTGCTTGGGATGCCAATTGCTCGATGATTTCCGTGCCCTGAACTCCTCCGACTAGCGCCATACGAGGCTCGTGCTCGCGGACCGTTTTATCAAGCTTTGCATATTCGGGCTCCGACACATACGGAGGATTGCTCAATACAAAGTCGACGCTGTTATTCGGAATGGAGGTTAGCAAGTCGGACTCCACGACGGATACTCGATCGGTCATCTTATGTTGCTCAACGTTTGCTTTTGCGATGGCGACAGCGGCTGGGCTAAGGTCGATTGCCGTGATGGTACATTGGCTCAAGTGTTTGGCAACGCTGACTGCGATGCAACCGCATCCGGTGCAAACGTCCACGATATTGAATTGCTTTGCGGGTTCGCCAGCCAAAATAGCTTTAGCACGATCGATGCATTCGACGACAATATGCTCGGTTTCGCCACGAGGGATGAGGCAATCTTTTGAGACTTGAAATTGCAGAGAGTAAAACTCTTTCTTGCCGACTAAGTAGGCGACCGGTTCACCTTGGGCACGGCGTTTTACGATTTCTCGAAACTTGGCTTTCACTGTTTCGTCTGGCTCCTCGGCAAAAGCAGTGTAGAGGGCGATGCGTTCACAGCCGCGAGCATGGGCCAAGAGCACTTCGGCATCGAGGCGAGGTGAGGGCGAGCCGTTTTTCTTCAGATGTTCGGTTGTCCACTGTAGCAGGCGTAGAATGGTCCACGGATCCGATTGCGTCGTGCTCGTGGAGGTCATTGGGGCGTCCTTGATGGGTGGTGATAGTGCAAAAATACTGCGCCCGCCGCTGCGCGGGTTAAACATCTATGCTTCGGTGTCGTCTCGAAGGGTTGATCGTTCGTACTCGATCAGCGCGTCGGAGACGGGTTGCAAATTACCTGCGACGATTTGATCGAGCTTGTATAAAGTCAGGTTGATGCGGTGATCTGTGAGTCGGTTCTGTGGGAAATTATACGTTCGAATGCGTTCGCTACGGTCTCCAGACCCGATGAGGGACATGCGTTCATTGGAACGCTGTTTTAACTCCGCTTCGCGTTTGGCTTCGTATAGTCGCGTTTTGAGGACTCGTAGGGCTCTAGCCAGATTCTTGAGCTGGCTTTTCTCGTCTTGGCATTGGACGACAACTCCAGTTTCAAAGTGCGTGAGTCGGATTGCGGACTCGGTCTTGTTCACGTGCTGACCACCAGGTCCAGACGCACAAAATTTGTCGACGCGGTAGTCTTCTTTTTTTAGATCGATTTCGATGTCTTCGGGTTCAGCCATGACCGCAACCGTTGCGGCTGAAGTATGAATGCGACCTTGCGCTTCGGTTTCGGGGACGCGTTGGACTCGATGGCCCCCACTTTCAAACTGCAATTCGCGGAAGACCCCTTCGCCCTCAAATCCCAGGATAATTTCTTTAAAGCCACCACGTTCCGATTGGCTCGAATCCATGACTTCGACTTTCCAACCTTTGTTGTCAGCATGGTGTTTGTACATCGAGTACAAATCACGGGCGAACAAGGCAGCTTCCTCGCCGCCGGTCCCAGCTCGGATTTCAAGCACGCATCGAGTCCGGGCAGCATCCTCACCGCCGATGCTCTGGTCGAGTAAGCCGTTCCAAATCGTTTGGCGTTCAGCCTTGAGTCGGTTCGTTTCTTCGAGAGCCATAGCACTTTCATCTGGATCAGACGATGCGAGCATAGGGGCCAGCTCTTTGAGTTCCTCGGCCATTCGTTCGTAGTTGCGAAACAAGGTTGCAACTTTGAGTAGGCCTCCGTGTTCTCGCATGATGTTGGCCATTTTCGTCGAATCGCCAGACAAGATTGCCGGGTCGGACATCATGGCTTCGAGTTGGTTAAACCGAGTTAAGGTTTGCTCGAGTTGTTCGCGTATTTTCATTCGTCGTCTTGGCTTGGTAAAAAACAAAACCGTCGCAGGCCTCAGTTGGCAATCTGCGACGGTCTTAGAATTCTGATTGCCAGAGCCACTTCATGACGGCGGAGCTTCATTCAAGAGCGTCGCCAATTGGCTCGAACAGCTACTTCTTTTTCGCGGCTGGCTTTTTGGAACCGAGACTAGCGTAAGTACCAGCAGCGAATTTGTTCTGGAACTTTTCGATGCGTCCGGCGGTGTCAACGAACTTTAGTTTACCCGTGTAAAACGGATGGCAAACGTTACAAATGTCAACGCGAAGTTCTTTTCGAATGCTTCGAGTCTGGAAGGTGCTTCCGCAACCGCAGGTTACTTTCGTTTCAATGTAATTAGGGTGTATATCGCTTTTCATGATGTTCTTGAAACGTTCGCTTGTGTAGAACGCTGAAACGTGGAATGGAAATTGAAGTAGGCGAAGAGGGACTCGAACCCCCAACCCCCACGGTGTAAACGTGGTGCTCTAACCAATTGAGCTATTCGCCCATTTTGTTCGGAAGGATGCGATCAGGACAATTAAATGCCCAGCAACCTCATGCGTCGTGAGCGTCGTTCCGCTCGTTGCTTGCTTCGTCGTTTGATCTCACTTGGCTTTTCGTAAAATTCGCGGCGACGCATTTCTTTTTTTAGCCCGCTTCTTTCAACCAGTTTGCGAAAACGGCGTACAGCCTCTTGAATCGTTTCCCGGTCACGGACTAACAGTTTAACCATGCAAAGCCTCCACCTTTTTATGCAAATGTGACGATATACTGTGAAAATACCTGGCTGCCGATCAATTCCATGCAGCCAACTCAAACCACCCGTCCTTTTTTCGGGAGATGAGCGTCACATCGGGAAGCGTACGACCAAGAATCTGAAAATATAGCCAGGAATCGGATATCGGTCCAGGGCGAATTCTCTTGTTGATTGGCAAAATTAGCTGTGCCTCTCGCCTAAACGCCATGGATATGGTTTGAACTGGTTCAGGCCGATACGCCCAATGACTCAATTTGCAGAGTAGAAGGCACTTTCCAATTGTCGCAGTACAGACATCATTCGCATTCGCGGACGGCACACGGAGAGGCTGTGATTTTTTGAATCCGAAGAAAGTACCCGTCACACTCCGTGTGACGTTGCCTCAAAAACCAAAGGTTTTTGAACTGCGGACGTCACACGGAGTGTGACGGGTACTATAAAATCGCAGCCTCTGAGCGCGCCACCCGGTCCCCTGGTATATTCCAGTCTTCGGTAGGAACCTGCATCTGGGCGGCAATGACCCCAATAATTGAAAATTCAATCGTATTCGGCCCAAATTCTTCGAAACTATTTATTTTATTTTTGTTGCAAGGAAACTACAAATTTGTTAATTTCATGAATAGCAAAGATTAGCAAGGAATTTGTGCCTTGGAGATCCTCTTCTTTCCTAGTCCTGTTTCCAGCATATTTCCAAGCCAGAATCGAATCATACCTTTCTCTTTCGGAAGCGAGCCACGATGAGTCGTATTGGAATTGTTTTATTGTTTATTGCGTCGTTAACCGGATGCGGTGGAGGAACCGGCGGACGCGTACCGGTCACCGGTGTCGTCACCTTAAAAGGGGAGCCTCTCGATGACGGAACTATTGAGTTTTCATCATCAAGTGTGAAATCAGGTGCAGCCATTGTGAAGGGTAAGTACAGCATGCCTGCCGACCAAGGACTCACGCCAGGAAAATACAAAGTGATTATCACTGCGGGCGATGGCAAAACACCAGCAGATAGTGCGGATGGACTTCCTGGCCCCACTGGCGCCAATATTATTTCGAAGGACAGAATTCCTGCTGAATACAATACGAATTCAAAGCAGGAAGTGACTGTCACCGACAAAGGTCCAAACAAGTTTGATTTCACAATTCCATAGTTGGTTGCATTTCGACGTAAAGTATTGCTAATCCACTGTTTCATTCAACGTTCTACGAGTTACTATCGTTTCACTAAAGTTTTCTGGAGGTCATTATGCGTTTAAGGCAGCGTGGATTCACGCTTGTTGAATTGTTGGTAGTTATTGCCATTATCGGAATTTTGGTAGGATTGTTGCTACCGGCCGTGCAAGCCGCTCGCGAGGCAGCTCGCCGGATGCAGTGCCAAAACAATCTAAAGCAGCTTGGGCTTTCATTTCACAATTATGAAAGCGCAAATAAAAAATTTACGGGCGGTGTTGGACCGTTTGGCTGTTGTTGGGGAACTTGGCAAGTAGGAGTATTGCCGTTTATGGAGCAGCAGGCAATGTATGCCATCTATCAGAATTATGGTGGTAGTGACGCGACCGGAATCAGATATGGCGGTGCTGCGAATCGCCCTGTTACAGCTTCGAGACTTCCAACACTAACATGCCCAAGTGACACCCCCAATGCGCCGATTGGTGCAGCGGCGCCGTTGGCCGCAATTACAAATCACAATTATGGTGTTAACTATGGAAATACCAGTTTCTTACAAGGTACTTTGCCAACTACGCCGCCAATCCTTTTTCTCGGTGCTCCCTTTCGAATCTATACAGGCTCGACAGGCGACGATGGTCCAGTCAATGCAGCTGGGGCAGTGGGCTGGACGCGAGTTTATGGCAAGCCTGTGGGGTTAGGTGAAATTCCTGACGGCACTAGCAATACTCTGATGGCGGCGGAACAACTTCAGGGGCGCGGAACGGACCTGCGAGGATTCAGTTGGTGGGGGAACGCTACTGGATTTGTGACGAACATGCCTCCGAACAGCACATTGCAGGACGTCGTGACAGGCGGCAACTGCACATCGACTTTGGTCGGGCCTCGAATGCCATGTACCACGACGGCTACTGTGACACGTCCTCGCATGATGGGGGCTCGCAGCCTTCACACAGGCGGCGTTCAAGTAGTTTACTGCGATGGGCACGTTGGCTTTATTTCCGACAGCATCGATTACACAACCTGGAACGGGCTTGGAACAGCAGCTGGTTCTGAAGTGGTTACGGTTGAATAGAGTACGGAAGTAATTGAAAAGTCAATTTCCCCCGAGAGGATATTGAGGATATTGAGATCTCGGGGGAAATTTTTTGTACTAGTGCCACAACTCATAATTGAGGGCCTACAGCAATCATCAGGTCAGAAAGCTTCCACCGACCCCCCGGTCGGTGGAGCAACAACTGATCAGCTAAGAACTTAGCAAAATCTCGAAGCTCGAAGCGAATGCCCTTCACCGACCCTGGTCGGTGTGGGCCGCGATTCACTCGCGTAGCCAAGTGAATCGCGCCGCCACCGACCAGGGTCGGAGGAGGCCCAGCCGCACCTTTGCGGTAGAGACGGTAGCTTGCCAGTCTTGCTACCACCGACACGGGGTCGATGGAGAGCTTCGACGCAGCGCATCTAAAACGAGACAAGGCCGCAGAATGGTGGTTCCAGGGCAAAAATCTCGCTCTAGTGCCAAAACTCTTAAGTTCCTTCTTCTAGATTGAAGTCTATTGAGCCTGAGACGCTAGCCGATTTCCTGCGGCGTGGCTCGGCTAGCTAGCGTCTCAGGCTCAATCCAAGAAACCGGAAGGAACTTCCGGTTTCTTACACTAGTGCTTCTCTCAGACCGCTTGAAGCATCTCGCATTCCTTTGCCAATCGCTTTCGCGCAACGTGCAATCGTCGCTTGATCGTTCCGATCGGAGCTTCGAATGCATGGCTCATCTGGTTAAGGCTCTGACCGTCCAAGTAGAAAGCGACCAACGTCTGTCGGTCGAGATCTCCCAATCGGCTCAATCCTTGATGAACTTGCATCTTTTGCTCACTGCTCAAAACAGCATCCAACGGATCGCTATCGCAAGTAATCGTGGCTTCGAGGATCTCATGATCCACAGAGATCGGCTTAGGTCGTCGAGTAACTCGATTGATCGCCATTCGGTGAACAATCTGTCGCAACCAACCACCGAATGCTTCCGGGACCTGCAATTGATCCAATCGACGAAACGCTTGAATGAACACGTCTTGGCTCAACTCTTGAGCTTCATCCCAGTTTCCCAATCGCTTGTAAGCAATCGACAAAACATGTTGCTGGAATCGGCAATAGAGTTGTTCCTGCGCATTGCGATCACCGCCTTGTGCTTGGATTACCAAGTCCACTACGGTCGTTTGGCTCAAATCTTCGTAAACATAGTTTCGTGAAGCAGTAATGGTCATGATCAATCATCTCTCGTTGATATCCACCTGTTGAACTCCTCGCTTTCCTAGCTGAGTCAACTCGATGGGATGGGCTCTTGGATTCAACGCGAACGGTCTTTGTCAAGGCTATGGCACTTACCCTACGGAAAAACCGATTGACGGTTATTGGGTTGGGATTTTCTTTGTGCAATTGTCTTGTGTTAAGTTGCGTCTTAGTCTGTCAGCGGAGGGAATGCTTTGAAAATTCCCGCAAAACAGCTACGATTCAACTAAAGACTTTTCGCGTGCCAACCGCCTGGGTACGTGTTTCGAAAACTTGCTAGGCAGTTGGGTTTAGCAAGCTTTTGGTCTGCAAAACGCTTAACTATCGCGTTTGCTTGTGGACCTTATGGATAAGTAGGATTTGGCGGGCACCATGGTAGGTCCCATACAATCCGACCATCCTCTGGACCACGAATAAATCTCGGGACGTTCATGCCCCGGCGACTTAATCGACGTACCTGATAGCGCATGTAGAAGGAGCAGGTGAAGCTGGCGCATCAAATTACCCGCCACAATCGCGCTTGTTCGCACTGAAGCGATCACATTGGCACAACGTTGAGTAAAATTGACTTGACGCATGGCAGCCTCCCTACACCGTTTGGCGCAGATTGAGAGATGACGATGAAACTAAGTAAATACCACCGAACAAAGGTTGCGGTGGAATGAGTCAGACTATGGTATCGTTTGCAAGGTTCGCAGGCAAAGCATTTATTTTAGGATTTTTTAAAATTCCTTCGATTTGTTTGACCCGCTCGCCCATTAACCAAATTTCTTGCCGGTTATGCGTTCAAAGGCATCAATGTATCTGGCTCTAGTTTGCCGAACGATCAATTCAGGCAAATCGGGGGGGCGACTATTCTTGTCCCATGTTGTTCCATTTAGATATTCGCGCACAAACTGCTTGTCAAAGGACACCTGGGATCGGCCTGGTGTCCAGCTTTCTACTGGCCAAAATCGTGAACTGTCTGGAGTCAACACTTCATCGATCAATATCAAGCGACCGTCCCACCATCCCCATTCAAGTTTGGTATCGGCTATGATAATCCCTCGTTTTTTGGCCAACTCAACCCCTCGGTTATACACCGCAAGAGTTTTTTCCCGCAATTCAATTGCCAATGAACCGCCGATCGAATCACTCATTGCTTGAAAGGAGACGTTTTCATCGTGGCCAGTCTCGGCCTTGGTTGCAGGCGTAAAGAGTGGGAAAGGCAACAAGTCGCATTGCCGAAGATTCTTTGGCAGTTCGATTCCGCAGACTTGCCCGGTTGCTTGATAGTCCTTCCAGCCGCTTCCTTCGAGATAGCCTCGAACGACGCATTCAAACGGAATAACCGTTGCCTTGCGTACAACCATGGAGCGTCCAGCCAAATCGCCATCGGGATCGTACTGCCGAATCTCAGCCGGCACTTCATCGCTAATCAAGTGGTTTTCGACACCAAGCTGCGCAAACCAGTACAAGCTCAATCGAGTCAACACCACTCCTTTATCAGGAATCCCATTGGGCATGACCCAATCAAAGGCGCTGATTCGATCCGTGCTAACTATGAACAACCGGTCGCCTAGATCATAAACGTCGCGGACTTTCCCTTGACGGCGAGGGAATGGCAAGTGGGTCTCAAGCAAGGGGGAACGACAGGTCATTTCACCTCTTCGGCGGTCATTCGGTAAATAGCATAGTACACGCCATCCGGATCTTTATACTTTTCGGTATCGATTTCGAGTTTGCCTTTGACCGTAACGACTCGATTCGAAAAACTGGTAGTTTTTCCTGGATTCATCTCGATGATAACGCAATCGTAGATTGCTGCCCCTGGCCCAAAACAGCATTCCTGGTTATCTCGAACCAAAACAAATTGCTTGATCCCAGTTTGCTGAAATACTGACGTAGGCAAAATGAAGCCGCGAAGTTTAAAAATCTTCTTGTCGAGTTCCTTCAGTTCCTCGGTGATCATCTCGGGCTTGAATTCCGCACCTTTTTCGATGTCGAACTTTAGATGATCGAATGTGATTTCACCCCGTTTACGGGCCGCCTCGCGTGCCTTTCGCTCCTCAACTAATTGCTTTTCAGTCTTAGGCTCCGTTTTTTCTAGGTTAACCGCTCTTCGTGGATCCGGTCTTGCGGTCAAAGGCTTCGCGGGTGAACTATCCGGCTCTTTTTCAGTCTGCGGTAGTTCTGGAACTGCGGCTACTGCTATCGGCAGCAAAATAGCGAATGAAACTAGCGCTTGAGTAATCCTGGGAAGGCATTGCATTCGATTTCGCATGTTTGTCCTCTGAACCTATTTGAGTGAAGCGAATTCTAAACTCATTCTAACGCTTTTGGTCCTAGCATTCCATAGAGCAATGCAACGAATTGAAAGCAGAAATCGTAGACCTCGATCAAATCGCAAGAAATGTGGGATACGCTTGCTCGCCGCTGGAGGCTGCGAGCAAGCGTAAGAATAGGGTGACGGGAATTGCGTTGCCACGATCTGGTTTCCAAACTTTGCTTTCTGCCCGACAAGCTGGCAGGCGAGCGAAATGAATCAACTTCACGGCTAACTTTCGTCATAACCGTTCACGATTCGGCGTCGGTTCCCGTTCTAGCCGAAGGCGTAAGCGAAATCTTCGAGCGGTTACGCCTTTGGCTAGAACGGGAAACGACAAGCAATCCGTGATTTTTTAAGCGATCCGTGAACGGTTACACTTTCGTCAGGCAGTTTGCTAGAATAAGACTAGGCTTTTTTTCTAAAACCATCCATCAATAAAAGTAGCTTAGGCTTCCAGCCTGAGATTCCAGGATTATCACTCACAGGCAAGATGCCTATGCTACGTTTTGATACAGGCATAATTCTCATGCGATTTGCAATTTTCCTTGGTTCGCTTTTAGCATTCGTCGGATGCTATTCGGCGGTAGACCATGTCGCCTCGAATTCTCATGCATCTGCCGTCGCAGAAACGCCGGGAGCAGTCAGTTCCAATTCGTCCAATTCGACAGTGTCCAAAACGGTGGCTGTGACCGTTACCGGAATGATGTGTCCGCATGGCTGTTATCCGGAGGTCAAGTCGCTGATTTCCAAAAAGAACGATATAGAGTCCTTTGAGCTGACCCCACAAAAGGAGAAGGACGTGATCGATAATCCTGTGATCTTGGTCAAGTATCGCGGTGAACTGAACAAGGAAGAAACCACGAAAGCGATTCTGGGCGCCGGCTTTGAAAAGGTCGAGTACATGGATCAATAATGCGATTAGTACCCTCAAGTTTGAACTTGCGAGACTGGGTTAGCATGGCAACGCCCAAACCTAATCATCATCAATTTCAAATGCTCTCCATCGACCTCGTGTCGATGGTAGCACGACTCGTAAGGCTAGTGAGGTACAAAAGCTGCGCAAACCAAAATCTTGTCAATACCAGTTTTTTAACAGCCCAGGCTAGCGCCTTTCGGCTGATCTTTATTTTTGTCCAACACACCAACACCGCACCGCATGACAACCGACTCGACACGTCCGTTCGCCCACCTTCATTGCCATAGCCACTATAGTTTGCTCGATGGCGCCAGCCCAATTGATAAATTGCTTAAGAGGGCAAAGTCGCATGGGATGACCTCGCTAGCAATAACGGACCATGGCAACCTACACGGGTCGCTTGAGTTCTATCGGAAGGCCAAAGAACTGGGCATCAATCCGATTCTCGGCTACGAAGCGTATGTTGCACCAGGCAGCCGTTTTGAAAAAGATGCTGCTTCCTCAAAAGAAGCCTCCTTTCACCTAACACTACTTGCAAAAAACAAAACCGGCTTCAAGAACCTGATTCGCCTCGCGTCGGCCGCGAGCTTAGAAGGATTCTACTTCAAACCGCGAATCGACAAGCAGATTCTTGAGGCGCACAGCGAAGGGATCATCTGTCTGAGCGGCTGCGTCTCGAGCGAGTTTTCGCGAGCAATCCTCAAAGGTTACGACACCGACTCCGCAATCCAAGAAGCTGTCGAGGTCACTCAATGGTTCGAACGCGTTTTTGGCGATCGATTTTACATCGAGATCATGAACAACAAACTCGAAATCCAACGCCAGCAAATGGCTGGAGCAATCGAAGTTGCGAATCGTGTTGGCATTCCCTTGGTTGCAACGAGCGATGCCCATTACGTTGACCGCGAGGACTCTGAGGTCCAAGACGTACTGCTTTGCATTAGCACGGGCAAGTTTCGAACGGATCGCAACCGAATGCAAATGGAGGGCAATGAATTCTATCTGCGCTCTCAGGAGGAAATGTACTCTCACTTTCCGGGCCATGCGGACGCGGTCGCTCGTTCTCAAGAAATCGCTGACTCGGTCGAAATCAATTTGGACCTTGGATCACGCAACTTTCCATCCTATGCGATCCCAGAGCCGCAGCTTTCGCCCGACGATTATCTGCGAAAAATTTGCATGGAAGGGCTTCAAGATCGCTATGCGAAGAACCCCGAAATGTGCATGGACGGCGAATTGACTCAGGTCGTACTCGACCGGCTCAATCGCGAGTTAGGCGTTATTTCAAAGCTCGGGTTCTCAAATTACTTCCTCATCGTCTGGGACTTTGTTCGCTACGCAAGAGAAATCAACGTACCTGCCACAGCCAGAGGAAGCGGAGTCGGTGCCCTCGTTTGTTATGCTACGTACTTATCGCACGTATGTCCCATCAAATACGACTTGCTGTTCGAACGATTTCTCGATGAGAGCCGACTCGAAGCACCGGATATCGATATCGACTTTTGCCAAGAACGCCGCGGCGAAATCATTCGCTACGTAAAGGAAAAGTACGGTGAAGCCAACGTCGCACAAATAGGTACATTCGGTACGCTCAAAGCAAGAGGTGCGATCAAGGATGTCGGTCGGACGCTCGGTATGCCACTTAGTCGGGTCACCGAAGTCAGTGAGTTGGTTCCCGACGATCCGAAGGTAACGATCAAGAGCGCGCTCGAAGAGAGTGAGGATCTCAAGAAACTCTACGACAATGATCCCGATGTGCGCGAGCTGATCGACTTTGCGAGCAAACTCGAGGGGATGGCCCGCAACATTGGTACGCACGCTGCTGCAGTTGTGATCGCCGACAAACCGCTCACCGAGTACGTCCCGCTAATGCGTGTCTCGGGCAAGGAAGACATTATCACACAATGGTCCATGGGCGACGTGGAAGCGGCTGGTCTACTTAAGATGGACTTCCTTGGCCTTCGCAATTTGACCATTTTGTCAAAGTCGATGGACATTATCGAGCAGACCACCGGAAAGAGAATTGATCCACTGGATTTTCCGCTCGATGATGTCGCCACTTTCGACTTGCTCAAGCGAGGTGAGACCAAGGGCGTATTTCAGCTGGAAAGCGGGGGTATTCGCGACCTGTTGCAGCGGATGAAACCGGACCACTTCAGCGACATCATCGCAACCAATGCTCTCTATCGTCCCGGTCCGCTCGAGGGCGGGATGGTCGACGAATATGTCGCTGTCAAGAACAAGAAGAAACAAGCCGAATACATCCACCCCGTCCTCGAGGAAATCCTCAAAGAAACCAATGGAGTGATGGTATACCAAGAGCAGGTCATGCGAATTCTGAATGGACTCGGTGGTATCGAGTTGGCCAAAGCATACACATGTATCAAAGCGATTAGCAAAAAGAAAGAGTCGCTCATTGCGGCAAACGCAGAAAAATTCTTCGGTGGATGTCAAGAAAAAGGGCTTACGAAAAAGGACGCTGAAGACTTCTGGAACATGATTCTCAAGTTTGCCGGCTACGGCTTCAACAAGAGCCACTCGACCGCATACGCTTTAATCGCGTATCAGACCGCTTACCTCAAAGCGCACTACAAAGTCGAGTTCATGGCCGCGTTGCTAACTGGTGATATTCCCGGTCGAAATTTCAAACGCAAAGACTCATTGGTGGAGCATCTGGAAGACTGTCAACGGATGAACATCGTTGTAGAGTACCCTAACGTAAATACATGCCAGTCGGACTTTAGCGTCAGGGACAACAAAATCTTTTTTGGCCTATCAGCGATAAAAGGATGCGGAAGTTCCGCTAGTGAAGCGATCGCCAAAGAAAGGGCAAAAGGGGGGCTCTTTAAGGATATCTTCAATTTTTGCGAACGCGTCGATGTGACCCAGTGCGGACGTGCAGCAATTGAAACCCTGATCAAGGCTGGCGCGATGGACTGCTTTAAGTCTAAGCGCTCGCAAATGATGGCAGTTGTCGAAAAAGCTCTTCAGGGAGGTGCATCGAAACTCAAGGATCGCCGAAGCGGTCAAATGAGTCTTTTCGACGATTTCGAAGAGGTCGTGGACGACGTCAAAATCAGTTTACCTGACATGCCAGAGTATCCAGACAAGGAGAAGCTCGTTATGGAAAAGGAAGTGCTTGGGTTTTATCTTTCGGCTCACCCGCTTTCTGAGTATGACAAAATCCTAAAAGCGTTCTGTTCGCACACTTCTTCGACAGTCAAGAGCGCAAAAAACCGAGACGAAGTGTTGATGGGTGGCATGATTTCGTCGATCAAGATCGCACAAACACGTAATCCAAAGCCCGGCAAGTCGTCGAAGTATGCTAATTTTGATTTGGAAGACATGGACGGTTACGTTCGAAGCATTTGCTGGCCCGATGGCTTCGAAAAGTATGGGGAATTGATTCAACCGGACGCGGTTGTATTGGTGCGAGGCACGGTAGACAAAAAAGGGGAAGAGGACGAAGTTTGCTTCATTGTCAATGAGCTTATGCCTATCGAGGAGGCTGATACAAAGTTCACTACGGGTATTCATATCCTCTATGATGAGACTCGACACAAGCCTGAGTCAATAAAAAAAATCCGCGAGATCTTAAAAGGCTATCCAGGACCTCGCGATGTGCTAGTTGCAATTCGCCTGAAATCTGGTGAGACGGTCCATGTCAAGTCCGACAAGCAAAAGGTAGCGATCGCGCCTGAATTGCGTTCTCGTCTCGACGACTTATTGGGGCTCGATAGCCATCGACTTATAATGACCAAGCCAAAACTAAAAAGCGGTGGCACAAATGATCAACGCCGCCGCTCAACCTAGTGCAAGAAACCGGTAGTTCCTTCTGGTTTCTTGGATTGAGCCTGAGGCGCTAGCCTCATCTTTACCCACATTTCTACTTCAATTGAGACGCTCTTCGAGCGTGATGCCGGACAGATGCATTCGTGATCGACCCTGAAGGGGTCAAAGCAATTAGCCGGTGGTTGAGCGCAGCGACACCACTGGATGACGAAACGCCACGATGCGCCGACCCCAACGGGGTCGCAGAAGTTTGTCTGTTGAGAACGGCGGATGGCGACGCAGTCCCTTGGCTTTCCCTTTCTTTCCTTCTGTTCCAGATTTCGAAACAGAAGGTAACGAAGGAAACGAAGGGGGCAGGTGATGGTCGCACGCGATAGCATTTCAGCGAGAAGAGCCCACAACATTTTCCGCCCGGATCAGGAGTTCTGAGACTGTTGCTGCGACCCCGTTGGGGTCGGCGAAATAACGAATCAACGTTGTCCGGGGGTGCGCTGCGCGACCCCCGGCTAATGGCTAGCGCCTCAGGCTCAATAGGCTTCAATCTAGTGGAAGGAACTTAAGAGTTTTGGCGCTGGTGATTTGGTGTCACAGTTAACTCTAGCTGGCGCCAGTGCCATGCAACACAGATGTTCACTGCGTTGTTGAGCATTTTGATAGCGTTGATGCTAGAATGAATTCTACGTTTCGACTCGTATTCGCCGTCTTGAAAGACTAGGTGTTGATTGCCATGTTGCGATTTATGTTGGTTATTTCTTGCGTTACTCTCTCGCACTTTTCGATCTATACCAGGGCAGACGAGGCCATTGTAATTGCAACCGGGGGCCAAAATGGACCGAAGCAGCCTCAAGCATCAGTCGCGGCAGATGGAATCGTTCACGTCGTGTTTGGTTCCGGTGAAGAAGTTTCCTATTGCAATTCTACGGATGGTGGAAAAAGTTTTACTAAACCAACCGTTGCCTTTCGCGTTCCCAATCTTTCGCTAGGCATGCGACGAGGACCTCGCATCACGTCCTTTGGCGACTCGCTGATCGTCACGACAATCGGTGGTAAGCAAGGCAAAGGACGGGATGGAGATTTGCTCGCTTGGCGCTCGAACGATCGTGGTGCGTCGTGGAAAGGGCCAGCGCAAGTCAACGATTCAAGTGATTCAGCCCGTGAAGGTCTCCATGCTATGGCTGTTTCTGCAAATGGCGAATCATGGTGTACCTGGTTGGACCTTCGTAATCAAAGAACGGAACTCTATGCTGCAAAATCAGTCGATGGTGGGGCAAGCTGGTCACCTAATCAGTTGGCATATCGTTCGCCCGATAAAAGCGTGTGCGAGTGCTGCCATCCCTCTGTCGCCATACACAACGGAAAGGTTCAGATACTCTTTCGTAATTCGCTTAGAGGCAATCGCGACATGTATTTAACAACCTTAAGTCCGGAAAATAATTCCTCTGAAACGATAGGGATTCAGCTAGGAAAGGAGCATTGGAAGTTGAACGCATGTCCAATGGATGGCGGTATGCTCGCGATCGATGCGAAGGGCTTGATTACAACGGTCTGGCGACGTGACCGCCAGATTTTCGTAGCGAAAGCTGACGGCACCGAAGAGCAACTTTTGGGTTCGGGCGAGCAACCTTGGATCACTTCCACAAAAGACGGTCCGATTGCAGTTTGGAATACCCGTCGCGATGGTGAGCTTCTTATGCAAAGCCTTTCCTGTGAACATGTGCATACGATAGCTAAGAAAGCGCGCGATGCAGTCGTTGTAGCCGAGCCAGAGCAGGGCACAACCGCTTTCGTATTCTGGGAGCAAAACGAGAGCGGACGGACAACCATTTTTGCGAAGGCTGTGCAGATTGGTTCGCTGCAAAACCCGAACTAGGTTCATCATTACCATCACGGATCAGCGTGTTGCAACGTCGGCATTGACGATCAGCTCGGTTCTTTCCACTCTGGCTCTTTTGTCGCTATTGATGCTAGGGAGTTGGTAACGATCCGCCGAAGTAAATTCGGCGGCTTTCGCGTAGGACCGGTATTGAGTTGCAGTGTTTGTTGCAAATACAGTATTTGGCGTTAGCGTCCTCGTTTGTCCGACTACAATTAGGTCGTCGAAGCATCGTCGATAGTTGAGAAGTTCACTCGGAGACGTACATGAATCCTATCGGATTTGCATTAAAACGCCCAAAGACTATCGTGGTTGCTCTGATTTCCTTGGTGCTCGTGGGCCTGAGCGTTATTCGCCCCAAAAGTGTAGACGATTGGTTGAAAACGCGAGGAATTGAACTGCCGATCAAACGAATGGCGATCGATATCTTCCCATCGTTGAATCTGCCCGTAATCTATGTTTGCCAGCCGTATGGAGGGATGGACCCTGCGCAAATGGAAGGCCTTTTAACCAACTATTACGAGTATCACTTTCTCTACATCAATGGTATTCATCACGTTGAAAGCCGAAACGTGCAGGGCACGGCCCTAATGAAATTGATATTCCATCCTGGCACCAATATGGCCCAAGCGATGGCAGAGACGATTAACTACGTAAATCGCTCACGAGCCATGATGCCTCCAGGAACGGTCCCACCGTTCGTAATGCGTTTTGATACAGGCAGTGTACCCGTTGGTTATCTCGTTCTTTCCAGCGGTACGAAGACGATCGCTGAAATCCAAGACCAAGCACTATTTAAAGTGCGTCCGATGTTTTCGTCACTGCCTGGAGTTTCTGCGCCGCCACCCTTCGGTGGTTCTGCGCGAAGTATTGTTATCCGCGCCAATCCAGACAGACTTCGAGCCTTCGGGCTCTCTCCCGATGACGTGATTGGAGCACTTACTAAGGGGAATACGATCAACCCATCGGGCAATGTCCGCTTGGGCGATTTTTACCCCGCCGTTCCATCGAATGCAATGGTTAAGGACATTCGTGATTTAGGACAGATTCCTCTCAAGACCGGGGAAGAGACGGTCTATCTTCGCGATATTGGAAGCATTGAAGATTCAGCAGACATGACAACCGGATACGCGCTCGTCAATGGCAGGCGCGCCGTTTATATCCTTGCAACGAAGCGGGCTGATGCTTCGACAATGAACGTCATCAACGAGATTAAGCAAGCGCTGCCCGCAATGCAAAGGGAATTGCCGGATGACATTCAGGTCGCTTTTGAATTTGACCAATCTCCCTATGTGATGCGAGCGATCACTAGCTTGACCACGGAAGGGATGCTCGGAGCTTTCCTCACGGGACTGATGGTTTTCTTGTTTCTGAGAGACTGGCGTAGTGCACTTGTTGTCGTTTTGAACATTCCGCTTGCCATTCTCTTCTCAATCGTTTGTCTTTGGCTGACTGGGCAAACGATTAACTTGATGACGCTCGGTGGCTTGGCATTGGCCGTCGGAATCTTAGTCGACGAAGCGACTGTAGAGATCGAGAATATCCATACGCAGATGGGTAAGTCGAAGTCGATCGCATTAGCGGTTTGGAACGGGAATCATCAAACAGCCATCCCACGCTTGCTCGCAATGCTTTGCATCTTAGCCGTATTCGTTCCGACATTCTTTATGCACGGTGCTCCGCGGGAACTCTTCTATCCATTGTCGCTGGCCGTCGGTTTCGCCATGATTGGATCCTATATACTATCGAGCACTCTGGTTCCTATTCTCTGCATTTGGCTGTTGCGAAACAATCACGTTGGAAAGCGAGCGGATGCTCCCAAGTTTTTCCTTGTTACATGGTTTGACCAAATTATTGGTTTATTAATTGGGCTACGCTGGATTGTTGTTCCAGCATATGTCATTGCGTGTGGAATGCTTATTTGGACTACGGTATCTCGCGTTGGTGTGGATATTTTTCCAAACACCGACGCTGGCGAGTTCCGAATACGACTTCGCGCGCAAGACGGAACTCATATCGACGTTACCGAGAAACTTGCTACGCAGGTATTGGATTCGGTCAAAGAGAGCGCTGGAGCGAACACGGTTGCACTATCGCTCGGATACGTAGGGACAGTGCCAGCATCGTTTCCAATCAACGCCGTGTATCAGTTTACGCGTGGTCCCGAAGAGGCGATCCTGCGAATTGCGTTCAAGCCTCACTCTGGCATCAATACGGAAAAGCTGAAAAGCGACTTGAGAACTAAGTTTACATCGCAATTTCCCAATGCTCGATTCTCATTCGAACCTTCAGACATCATCAGTGATGTGATGAGCTTTGGTTCCTCGACCCCGGTTGAGATTGCGGTGCGCGGTGGGTCGCTCGCAGAAAACAAAGACTTTGCGAAGAAAGCTCAAGAAGCACTCAAATCGAACAAGCGACTTCGGGATGTCCAAATCGTGCAGTCGCTCGACTATCCAACGGTGGATGTGCGAATCGACCGAGAAAAGTCTGGCATTGCGGGTGCAACCATGGATCAAGTTGGTCGTTCCGTTCTCGCAGCGACTTCGTCCAGCCGGTTTGTTGTACCTAACTATTGGCCGGATCCAAAGTCCGGAATCGGGTATCAAGTGCAAGTAGAGATCCCTCAGATGGCAATGAAGTCCCTCTCGGATTTAGGGACCGTTCCTGTACTTCACCGAGCAGCTTCGCCACTACTGCTAAGAGACGTCGCTCAGATATCTCAATCGACAATGCCTGGAGAGTTTGATCGATACAACATGAAACGTGAGTTGTCACTAACGGCCAACTTGGACGGTACCGACCTAGGTAGTATCTCAGGCGAAATAAGCAAGATCATCGATCGGGTTAAGAAAGACGACGACACAGCCAAAGACTTGCTGGTCAAAGCAGGAGAAAAACCGGGACGAATCAGTTACGAGATACGGGGTCAGATTCCACCGCTTCGGCAAATGCTCAGTGGTTTGGGTGTTGGATTGCTCTTGGCCATCCTCGCGATATTTCTGCTCTTGGCAGCTAATTTCCAGTCCTTCCGCCTGTCGGCGGTGGCCGTCTCCACCGCTCCTGCCGTCGTCGCGGGAGCCGCTTGTATGCTGTGGCTCACCGGTACGACGTTGAACATCCAGTCATTCATTGGAACAATTATGGGTCTCGGTGTCGCTATGGCTAACGCTATTCTTGTCGTCACCTTTGCAGAGCAACGACGCAAGTCGGGCGAGGATGCGTTTACGGCAGCTCGTCACGGGGCAACCGACCGCTTGCGACCAGTTCTTATGACGAGCTGCGCTATGCTGGCCGGGATGCTCCCACTGGCAATTGGCATTGGTGAATCGGGGCAGCAGACAGCACCGCTGGGACTTGCTGTAATTGGCAGTTTGCTTGCAGCCACGTTTTCAACACTCTTCGTCCTTCCAGCTGTTTTCGCATGGGTACAATCGAGCAGCTCAATCAAATCAGCCTCGTTGCACCCGCTTGATCGGGAAAGTGCCTTGTACGTTGACGAATCAATCAACACCTAACTTGAAAACAATCATGACGAAAAGAGACACTTCTCGGCTAGCGCCAACAGTAAAGTTTCTCGTTCCCGGGCTCTGCCTGGGAACGCACTGCTCCCGAGGCTCTGCCTCGCTTCGCAATGCAAGCGAAACACGTATTCTTGACGATTCGGCAGGCAGAACCTGCAAGTCAGTGGGTTCCAAGGCAGAGCCCTGGAACCAGTCGGAGGCGATCAGCGAGAAGTGTCCGAAAAGAACCTTTTTCTGCGCTTGGTCAGCATTCATTGGGCTGATGTTGTTTCAACTCAGTTGTTCCAAGCCTATTGAATCCGAGAACGTGACTGCAGTGGCAACTGCAGAGTTACCCAAGGTTGCGACCGTCAAACCAAAGCGGATGGCGCTAACGCAAAAGACGGAGCAGCCTGCAAAGATAGAAGCTTTTTCGATGACTCGCATTCATGCGAAAGTAAACGGATTCATTGATCAAATTCTGGTTGATATTGGCGATCGCGTTACAGGGCCCAAGAAAGATGACCAAGGGAACATTGTAGAGCCCGGGCAACTCCTGGCGGTTCTTGTAGCACCAGAACTCTCGGACGAGCTTGCTCAAAAGGAAGCAATGATTGCACAAGCAGAAGCGGACATCGATCAAGCAAAGGCTGCTGTGGAAGTGGCGGAATCGTTGGCCGTTTCAGCAGAGGCGAACGTTGCAGAAACCATCGCTGGGCAACGTAAGGTCGAAGCGGAATACCAACGTTGGAAATCGGAAGCGGATCGAATCAGTGTATTGGCTTCGACGAAAGCGGTTACAGCCAAACTCGCTGAAGAGACCACACAACAAATGAAAGCAGCAGACGCCGCACGCGAGGAGGTAGCGGCTCGAATTCAATCGGCCAAGGCAAAGCAGAACGAATCGAACGTGGCGATTTCCAAAGCCAAAGCTGACCTGAGATCGATAGAAGCGAAATTGAAAATCGCAAGAGCTGAACATCAGAGAGTCAAATCCTTGTGCGAGTACATGCAGATTCGGGCTCCCTATTCTGGAATCATTTCTGTCCGTAATTTTGATACAGGCTCATTGATGCAAGTGTCTCAAGCCAACAACGAAAATCCATTGTTCACCATTGTCCAGACTGAAAAAGTTCGCGTCAGTCTGAATGTTCCTGAAACAGAAGCGATCCTAGTGCAACAGGATGGAAAGGCTGTTATGAAGGTTCCCGCTTTGAACAATCGTGTTTTCGAGGGAAAGGTTGCGAGGACTAGCTGGGTACTAAGCACCAGCACGCGGACGCTGGAGTGTGAGATTGAGGTTGCTAACGCTGAAGGGCTACTTCGACCTGGTATGTATGCGAATGTCGAACTCATTATCGCTCAGAAGTCGGATATCTTAGCATTACCGCGATCCGCAATTGTTCAACAGGACGGTAAGCCAACATGTCTCGTGGTCACCGCCGATGGCACAATAGTTCGACGTGCGCTTCAGACTGGAATTGTCACCC
>JAYTVL010000288.1:0-5363 GCA_043744075.1 Pirellula sp.
GTCGATCATAAGTCGGGCTAAACCGGACGCTAGCGCGTTGCGGCTGATTAGCCGAAGGGCGCTAGCCCACGGTTTGCGGCCCATGTTGTGATCGACGCCATGGATGATTCAAATCGTTGAACGAAACCTTGCAATCCAAGCGAAATATTCCCATAGTGTCGTTTGAATACCCTCCAGATTTAGACGCAGATCCGAAGATCGCCTCCTACTTCGGCCGAGGGCTAAGGAACGGACGGTGGTTCAAGATCCTCATGTCCCTTGCCGATCAAGCCACCATCAGCGGTGTACGGTTCCTTACGTCGGTCTTGATTGCTCGCTGTGCGGGCAACGAAGTGCTTGGTGTCTATTCCATATCCTTTGGATTCCTCCTGATCGCGACTTGCATGCAGGATACGTTGATAAGTGCTCCTTTTACGTTATTCCATTTGCGTCAAGAAGGTGACAATCGCCGATCCTACCACGGTAGCATTCTCATTCAAGTAGTAACGTTGGGCATTGTGTCTGCTTTGTCTTTCGGACTGGTTTGGGCACTTGGGGGTTGGCTTGGGAATTCTCCAGGGCTCAATGAGGCGCTCGGAATGTTAGCCCTTGCGACCCCTTTCATCTTGTTGCGCGAGTTTGCGCGACGGGTCGAATTGGCCCGACTCCGAATCACTACGGCCTTTTGTATTGATGCTTCTTCTGGTCTGCTCCAATTGCTGTTCCTTGGCCTTTTGATCCAATTCGACCTACTTCATATCGTGGGAGTCTACTTGGCAACAGGCGTCAGTTGCGCTATCCCAGCCTTCGTTTGGCTGTTCATCGCCTATCGCGGAAATAGGTACCATCGAGGCAGTATCTCGGCTGAGATAACCCGTCACTGGAGCGTGGGTCGGTGGCCGTTTATCGCACAAGTCATTGGAATCCTACATTTTCAAGGAGTGGTTTGGATCGTGGGTTGGCAACTCGGCACGGCATTAGCCGGATTGTTCGCTGCTTGCAACTACGTGGTCTTTTTTATCAATCCGCTGGCCTTGGGCGTTTGCAATTCTTTGAGTCCACTGGCTGTTCTTACCTATCGCGAGTCAGGGCTGTATCGTGTACGTACTCTGATCGCCTTTGCAATGGCGGTTATGGGGACCATCGTCGCTGTTCTTTCCTTCTTTGTTTATTGGTATGCGGATACTGTTTTAACAACCATTTATAAGGATCCAGTCTATCAAGGGCATGCTTTTCTCATGCTTCTTCTAGGAGTCAATATGACACTCGGTGTCGTTCATATGTTGAACGACCAAGGAGTCTGGGCCATCGAAAATCCGAAATGGCTCCTGCGTTCGACGCTGCTAACGGTTGGCGTCACCCTGGTTATTGCATTCCCGTTCATCAAGGAGTGGGGGTTGAACGGTGCGGCGTGGAGCATGATCCTAGGCCGATTCGTGGGGCTAACCTATCAATCATCAAATTTCTTTTTTTTCTCGGTCCCACCAACGCAACCGGCACGAATTACGAAAATCTCCGTTGTCACGCCTACGTTGAATGCCGCTCGCTATTTTTCTGCCTGTCTGGAATCGGTACAAAGTCAAAGGTGCCCCACCGTAGAAGTGCAACATTTGGTTCTAGATGGTGGGAGTACCGATGGCACTCTCAATCTCACTTCGGGCTACCCAGTTACTCTGGTCCCTCGCCCAACGGACATGAAACTTGTTGATGCCATATGTCTTGGGTTCGAAAAAGCGGAAGGTGACCTTGTGGTGTTCCTTGGAGCCGATGATGTCTTCTTGCCCGGAGCACTCGGCGTTGTGGCGGAAACGTTTCAGCGAGAACGGCGGGACGTCCTATTCTGTCGCACGCGTTGGGTCGACGCCCAACTTCACTCGCTAGGAGAACTTGCTCCAGCTCCGCGTCCGTTGACTGCTAGCGCACACGCCTGTTTAGGCTGGTGCTACATGTCAGCCAGTTCCACTTTTATCACTCCCAAGCTCTATCGTGAACAAGGCGGATTCGACCGAAGTTATTTAAAATCGTCAGACTACGAATTTTTTACAAGGGTTCTCCGGTTGAAGATCCCAGTCAGCCGAGTTTCAACGACGATAAGTATGTATCGACGACATGACGATAACGAGTCCTGTCGGCAAGACGACGACTATTGGAGGGACTACCACATGGTGCGACAAAAATTCGCTCCAACGAATTATTTCCTTCAAACGCTCCTAGGTCTGGCGTTGAAAACTTGGATCTATGCGAGAAATCCTTCCTGGGCTTACCATCAAATGATTCGCAAATTGCGGTCAGGCCATCTCCGCGGATAAGACACAATTCCGTTCAATGAAGCCCAATGTCTCAAATTTTCGTTTAACCGTTAGCCGGAGGCGTACGTAAATGGTACCGAGTACGCCTTCGGCTGACTGTTAAACAACTAATCGAACGGTATTGGTGTAAAACAACCCAACGAGACGTCAAAACCGATTCAATCAGTCCATTTTGTTCTTAGCAACTGAAAACGAGTTGCCGTTTTTTTCAATCGTGTCGAGCTTGATTATACTGAAACGAATATGGATGGCTCCTTGGAGAAAAGGCTCATGAAAGTAGTGCTATTTTGTGGTGGATTCGGAATGCGGTTGCGGGAGTTCTCGGACGCCATTCCCAAGCCATTGGTGAATGTTGGTAATAAGCCAATCCTTTGGCACATCATGAAATACTACGCCCATTACGGCCATTCCGATTTCATCCTCTGCTTGGGTTGGAAAGCAGAAGCCATCAAAGAGTACTTCCTGAACTACAACGAATGCCTGTCCAACGACTTTGTCATGAACGGTCGAAACAGTTCGGTAAAACTGCTGGCCAGCGACATCAACACGTGGAACATCACTTTCGTAGATACTGGACTGATGTCCAACGTCGGTCAAAGACTGAAGGCTGTCGAACCTCATTTGAAGGAAGAATCGACGTTTCTGGCTAACTACACCGACGGACTCAGCAATGTTCATCTTCCCGATTTGATCGATTGCCATCGCAGGAACAAAGCGGTGGCGACATTCATGACCGTCAGGCCGACTCAGACGTTTCATTGCGTGAACGCGAATCCAGACGGTTCTGTCTTTGGGATTACCGCAGTCGGAGAAGCGGAATTGAGCGTCAACGCGGGTTTCTTTGTTTTCGAACAATCGATCTTCCAAGAAATTCTCCCAGGCGAAGAGATTATTCCAAAACCATTCAGTCGATTGATCGCGAAGAAGCAACTCTTCTCAATGCATCACGATGGTTTTTTCGGCTGCATGGACACGTTCAAAGAAAAGCAGATGTTCGACGATTTTCATGCTCGTGGAGAAACGCCCTGGGAAGTTTGGCGCAAGCCTCTTCATGAAGCCGTCACCATCGATGAACCCACTATTCTGCTCCGATCGAAACCGGAAAAAACCAAGCTTTGATGGAATAAACATCCGCCTCCGGGAGCACACCGTTTTGTATTTCAATCTATCCACAGCTCGATCGGTCCTATGTATCGGTGCGCATCCAGACGATATCGAAATCGGTTGCGGTGGAACCATCCTAGGTCTTTTAGCAAACAACCCCAGCCTCCGTCTCGATTGGGTCGTGATGGGCTGTAGTCCCGAACGCAAAGTGGAAGCACTCGACGCATTTCAGGCTTGGTGCCAAGGGCATGAAAACTGCTTCGTCCACATTTTTGAGTTTGCGGATACTCTCTTCCCGTCGCAAATCGCCGAAATCAAACGCGCCATGCACTCCTTGGCGGAAACGATACATCCGGACATCATCTTCACGCACCGCCGAGAGGACTTACACCAAGATCATAGGACTTTGTCGGAAGTAACCTGGAATACGTTTCGCAAGCATCTGATTCTCGAGTATGAGATTCCTAAGTACGAGGGGGACTTAGGCAATCCTAATGTTCTTTTTCCGCTGACAACCGAACTTGCACAGCAAAAGATCGACCTGCTGATGCGCCACTTTCCATCACAACTGGAGAAGCCTTGGTTCGAACGCGAAACGTTCGAAGCCATCATGAGGATACGAGGTATCGAATCGAAAGCTGAAAGTGGATTGGCAGAAGCCTTTCACGGTCGTAAGATTTGGCTTGCGACGTAAGAGATGATTGGGCGAGCGGCAGACAGAAGACTACCATGCCAGGCCACCGTGTGGCACGCCCAAAGCGATTAGCGATGGGCGTGGGAAGTGTGACAAATGACTCTAGCGATTCACCACGCCCTTCGTAACTCAGAGCGTGCCACCCAATTTACAGGTAGATTTCAAGCGGCCCCTCGCCTTGTCGTCGAATTGTAGTCCAACGGTTACCGCGTCGATGGGTTCATATGCCCCCGAGTTAAACTCGGCGGCATTCAATCATGCCTAAAGTATTTCTTCAAGTCGACCAGTCGAATCTCCGAACGTCTCGGTCGCAACTCCAAATCGATTCAACATCTCAACATACAAATTCGACATTGGCTTGTCCTCAACCTCCAAAAATCGCCCCGTTGTAAATTTCCCGCCGCCCGATCCAGCCAATATCACAGGCAGATTTGCATGGGTGTGGCGATTGCCGTCCGCAATCGCTCCCCCGTAAACAATCATGCTGTTATGAAGCATCGACTTGCCATCGATATCTTGAACCGCATCCATCTTTTCCAGAAAAGCGGCCAAGCGTTCGATGTAAAATCGATCAATTTGCGCAACTTTCTCAGCCAGCTCGGGCACGCGTTGATTGTGCGTTAAATAATGATGGCCCTCACTGATTCCCAAGTCGGGAAACGTCCGATTGCTGCCGTCGTAACCGATGAGAAGCGTCGAGATGCGGGTCGAATCCGTCTGAAACGCCAGCAACATTAAATCGAAATTGATCTCAATGTGTTTGCCGAAGTCGTTCGGGATCCCCAATGGAGTTGCCTGTTTTGGATCGGGAACTGAACCAAACTTTTCCGTAGAGCGAATCCCCTCTTCGACACGCCGAACACTTGACACGTACTCATCCAACTTGTGCCTATCGTCCGTCCCCAGTTTTTTCTGAAGATCTCTCGCGTCCTCCAATACAAAGTCGAGTACCGATCGATTTGAGTTTTGTCTAAGCTCGAAATTCTTCTGCCTTTCGCCATGCGGGCCAGCTCCAAACAAACGCTCGAAGACAAGCCTCGGATTGGGTTCGGGGGTTACCGGCGTGGTGGCTGAACTCCAAGATAGGTTGTATTGATAGGCACATGCGTAGCCCGAATCGCAACTGCCAGAATTCCGAACCGCATCGCTTGAAAGCTCGAGCGAACTAAAACGGGTCGCGCCCCCGACACCCTGAGCAGCCACCTGATCTACGGAAATGCCAACATGGATATCTTTTCCGGCTGTCTTGCGAGCTCGGGCTCCAGTCAAAAAGGTTG